>NZ_JAQIBL010000308.1 GCF_027859075.1 Oceanispirochaeta sp.
GATGGTGACCTTTATGACGGCATTTGGCAGGACCTGACTTTGAGAGAAGCCCTGGAAATCGCCAACTCAAGGGATGAGATAAAAATCATCACTTATCCATCGGGAACCTATGCTATTGATATTATGAGTCCTCTTCCCATTTCATCTGAATTGTATCTTCTGGGACCCGATGGGGGACTGACCATCGAGGGTTTGTCGAATTCCCAGCACTTCATTGTGGATGACGGGAATCCGGCCGTGCCTCAGGATGTCTATCTCCAGAACCTCAATCTTGAAGGTGGCAGGAATGCTACAGCAGGGGGTGGATCGATTTTCAGCAGGGAAAATCTATTCATCTATGATTGTATTTTCACCAGCAATACGGCAGCCAAAGGTGGCGCAATCTATCAGGAGGGTGGACAGCTGGTCATTCAAAGTTCGATTTTTGATACAAATACAGGCAATCCCGGATCCGGAGGGGGTATTTATATTACCGACAGTCTCTTTAATGGCTTTAATCTGGTTTTTACATGGAACCAGTTCACATCTGCAGGAGCAGATGGAACATGCATTTTCCTCAATAATAGTGACAGCATCATCTCTTTTTCCACATTCGTTAAAAACTTTGCCATAGATTCTGCCACCATTTACAGTCAGAATTCTAATAATACTCTTATTGTAAACTCTGTTTTTGAATCGAATGCCTCGGCGCCGTCTTTTATGGATGTGGAAGTCACTTCCGGAATACTGAATTTAACAGGCTCCTGTGTCCAGAGTGTCAGTCCCTATGACAATGCTCCATTTTCTTCAGGAGTCTCCCCGGGATTCATCGATATTTTGACCGTGGATTTTCCTGAAGGTCCTGATGGTCTCTGGAAAACCTCGCTTGACACTCTTCATGCCGCCGATAATTCACGGCCCATGGTGGATATCGGGAATGAAAGTTATATACCCAAAGACTGGTTCGATGCCGATGGAGACGGGAACACAACAGAACCCTTTCCTTATGATATCAAAGGGAGTCCGCGGGTCCAGGGACTTGCCGTTGATGCGGGAGCCTACGAATCCTTTTAGTCCTTTTCGCATGGGTAACTTCTCTCTCACTTAAGGCTCATCCTCTTCCGGTTCTTGTTTATTAATGCTATTATAGCCCTCAAATTCCCCCTCTTCAGGAGAGATACAATGAGCAAGCTCTGGGCCAAAGATTATGATCTGAATACACTGATAGAAGAGTTCACCGTCGGCATCGACTACATCCTGGATCAGAAGCTCATCCCCTCGGACTGTGTTGCCAGTCTGGCCCATGCCACCATGCTCCAGTCCATCGGTATCCTCAGCCAGGACGAACTGAAATACCTCAAGAAGGGGCTCAATCAGATTCTGGATGAACATGCCAGAGGTGAATTCGAAATCAAGAGATCCGATGAAGACGGCCACACGGCCATCGAGAACCGCCTTGTTGAGCTTGCCGGTGATGCGGGAAAGAAGATACATACAGGACGGAGCCGGAACGATCAGGTGGTCACAGCCATCCGGGTCTATGCCCGTACAAGGGTTCTGGGCATCATCAAGGAAACGGGAGAGCTGGCCCGGGCCATTCTGGATCTGGCAGAACTCCATAAAGAGACTCCCATGCCGGGACGGACTCATATGCAGATTGCCATGCCCTCCTCGGTAGGGCTCTGGGCCGGCGGATTCGCGGAAGAGCTCATCGATTCGATTCGTCTCCTCTCTGCCGCCTGGGAAATCCTGGATCAGAACCCCCTGGGGGCTGCTGCAGGATACGGTGTTCCCCTTCCTCTGAACAGGGAGATGACCACAGAACTCATGGGCTTTTCCAGGGTTCAGAATAATGTTGTCTATGTGAATAACAGCCGGGGCAAGATGGAGTTGATGGTTCTGGATATTCTGGATCAGATCACTCTGACTCTGAGTAAAATGGCTCAGGACCTGATACTTTTTTCTCTCCCTGAATTCGGCTATTTCAGCCTGCCCGCCCAGTTGTGCACCGGTTCCAGCATCATGCCTCAGAAAAAGAATCCCGATGGTTTGGAACTGATGAGAGCCAAGGCCGGGACAGTCAGTGCCTGCGGGACACAGATCAGGAATATCCTGCGCTCTCTTCCCTCGGGGTATAACCGGGACTTTCAGGAAACCAAGGAGCCCTTTCTCAAGGGCTGTGATATCAGCTCTGTCTCTTTGAAGATGATGACCCTGACGTTCCGGGAACTTGAAGTGAACATTGACGGCCTCAAGGCCGGGTTTTCCAAGGACATTTATGCCACCGATGCGGCCCTGGATCTTGTGGCCTCCGGAATGAGTTTCAGGGATGCTTACAAAGAGGTGGGCCTTCATCTGGACAAGCTGGGCGACCAGGACCCGGACGAATCCATCCATTCCAGAACCTATACCGGTACGAGCGGAAAGCTCTGCCTGGACGAGGCCCTTCAGCGTCTGGAGGCACTGATGAACAGCGCCACAGAGAGGGAAGTGAAAATTGCTACAGCTCTGGAATCCCTGATGGGGCAGAGCCTGAATCTTCTGGTCAGATAACCCTCCCAGGTGTCTGGGAGAGAAAATCTTTACTGATCTGAGAGTTCCTGAATCTGGGTCAGCAGGTCCCGGAGCTTCTGCTGTTCTGACAGACTGTTTTCCAGTTCCTTTTCCAGCTCTATTCTCATCTTTTCCTGTTCTGTTTTCTTCTTTTCCAGAGCGGAGTTTTTGTTACGCAGATTCACTATATCACTCTGCAGGCTCATGCTGAAGTTCGTTGAATCCTGCAGTAGTTTCTTATTCTCCTGAGTATTCTCTTCAATCTTCCTGGAAAAACCGGAATTCAGATCAGAAATTTCTTTTTCAAATTGGGATTTGATTTCATCAATCTTTTCCGGCCGGGAGCTGGTCTTTTCCGCTTCCAGGCTTTCATTCAATCCCAGTGGGTTCATCTTCAGGACCAGGAGTGAACTTTTCAGATCCTGCAGCTTCACATTCATACTGCTGTCGCTAAATCCGCGTTTTCGGGCCAGTATCGTGAGATTCCCTTCGGCGGGGAAGAGACCGCTTAAGCGGCTCTGCCCGGTGAGTTTTCCATCCACAAAGATCTGTCCTCCCGGGGGGGCTGTCCTGATTTCCAGATACATCATGGTGGCTGGATCACGGTAGGGGAGGCCAGGGCCTTCTTCTTCAAAAATCCTCTTGTCTTCCTGGTTCAGTTCTTTTGCCTCAGGCAGGGGCAGGTCTTTGTTCCAACCCTGTAAATCCAGGCTGAAACCCGATGGTACAGTTTTCAGCAGTTTCTCTTCCTGGTTTCCTGATTTCTGGAGGACCACCACGTTTCCTTCCTGAACAGCCACTCTGCTGCCGCCGGAATAGATTTCCACCATGAATTCTGTGCCCTCAACCCGATAGATTTTCTCTTGTGCTATGACTTCAAGATTATCTGTTGCATCCAGGCGGTCAACCTTGTAGATCATTGAACCTGTTAAAAGCTCGGTTCGTATATCTGAATCCATAGGGCTGGATAGGAGTTTTTGAATTTTAACCAGAGTGTTGCTGCGGAGGCTCATGGTGGCCTTGCCGACAAAATGAACCTGACACCAGGATTCATCTACAACCTTGATGACATCCCCTTCCCTGAGGGCATCTCCGACATGGGGAGTGAGGATCAGTTCTTCTCTGATGATGAAAACATCACCGGATATTCTGGATATTATGGCATCACCCGGTTCTATAGGGATAAAACGCAGGGATTCTTCCAGACCTTCATTCCCGGCGGTCTTGAAGAATATGGAATAGCCGTAAAGGAGTCCTACCGCCAGCAGGAGGCCCGCCATGATCAGTAATAGGGATTTAACAAGGGATTTCATTGTGTCCTAACCATCCTGTATTTCACCGGCCAGAACTGATCTGACCAGGGTTGATAGATCTTCAGGTAGCTTGAGTGATATGGGATCAAATAAGCGGATAACCCGTTTTCGGCTGTACCGGCCATCGGCACTCATAATGGACTTTCTGTCAGATTCACTTCTTTGCCAGGTTAGACAGCGCTGAACAGATTTTTTATCATAACAGAGCTGGAAACCTGTAATCCTATCTCCCGAAGCATCATACCAGACGATCAGATCCGTATTTTCATCTACAAACCATCGCCGGTAATCCTCTCCGGGAACCTGCCGGACCTTTTCAATTTCTACCAGCATGGTTCCTCCTGTTCAGGCTTTCTAGTTGTATATTCTCAGAGCCTGAGCAATATTTAGACAATAATCTCCAATCTGATCAATGTGCCGGACAATATCAAGATACAGCAATTCTCCTTTAATGTCCGCACCGCTCTTCAGGTTCTTCCGCACCTCTTTTTTCAGGCTCTTCTTGAAAGACTCCATTTTGCTTTCCATCTCATAGGCTTCTTTCAGGGTTTCCTTACTCATATGCAAATTGACCCGGGACTTGATGAAGAAAAGGAACTTTTGAACCAGAGTTATGACGGGGATCAGCTCCTCAGCGGCTTTGTCATGCATGGGAATGTCTTTCTTGAAACGCCGCTCTGCCAGGAGTATCAGGCTATAGCAGCTGTCTCCAATGCTCTCCAGCTCATTGACGATTCTCATCATGGAACTGACATTGTTGCGCCCGTTCTGATTCAGGCTGTCTCCGAAACAGGCAATCAGAAATTTTGTAATTTCTTCCTGCATCTGATCGCTGTAATCTTCCAGTTCCTTGACTTCCTTGACCCGGGCACCCATCTTCTTCTTTGGATTTTTGAAGACTTCCGTGTAGATATTAAACATGTCTTCAATCACTTTTGTCATATGAGAGACTTCTTTCTGTGCTTCAATAATATTGATCTCGGGAACATTCTGAATGGTTGAATCAATGTAGGTCAGTTTGTATTTTCCCAGCCCTGCTTCCACTTCTCCGGCGGGAATCATCCTTTCAACCATCCTGGCGATTTGAGGTACAAATCCAATGAAAATCAGGGTGTTCAGAATATTGAAGAGGGTGTGGAACATGGCAAGGTTCATGGTGATCTCGTCTCCTGGAACGATCGATCTGACCATGACTATAAAGGGTTTGAACATCAGGGCGACCACAAGGACACCGGCACAGTTAAAAAGGATATGGACCAGTGCTGCTCTTTTAGCATTCACATTGGTACCGATTGAGGCCAGAAAGGCATCGATGGTGGTTCCGACGTTGGAACCCATCACCATGGCGGCCGCGGCTTCCAGGGGTATGAGTCCATTGTAGGCCATGGTCAATGTGATGGCCATGGAGGCGCTGGAGGAGTGGACAATGATGGTGACCAGAGCACCGGCTATAATAAAGATAATGAGCGAGAGGGCGCCTCGGCCTGTGTATTGAGACAGGAAGGAGACCATCTGATCATCCAGTTTGGGCATGTAATTCTTCAAAAAGGAGAGTCCCAGGAAGAGGATACCAAAACCAATCAGGAACTCTCCCCAGTCATTTCGTTTAGCTGACTTGGAAAAGTACAGGGGCAGGCCCAATCCGATAATGGGGAGGGCCATGGTGCTGATTTTGAATTTGAATCCCAGGAGGGAGACGATCCATCCCGTGACTGTTGTTCCTATGTTGGCTCCCATGATGACACCGATGGACTGGGTCAGGGTCAGGAGTCCTGCATTGACAAAACTGACGACCATAACAGTTGTCGCTGAAGAAGACTGGACAATCGCGGTGATCAGGAATCCTGTGAGAACCGCCGCAAAACGATTGGAAGTAATATGATTCAGAACACTCTGAAGCCCGTCTCCCGCAGCTTTCTGAATCCCTTCGCTCATCACTTTCATTCCGAAGAGAAAGACTCCCAGTGCACCAATAATCTGCATGATGTTCAAGACTAATGTCATATTTTTAAAACTCCTGTATTTACTTTATGTAAAGATAGATGGTTCTTTTTTTGAATTGGGAAATAACTGAATCCCTCGGGGGTGAATCAGACGAGTCAGTTTAATCGGGGGAAGCAGACATTTGCAATAGAATTTTCCGGCTTTTAAACTTATATTTAACATTTCCCCGATGAAAGTCTTATTTTGAGATATTTTGTCTGTTTCTCCTTATGGAAAAGAACAGAAGACCAGCTAAGGTTAGAAAGTAGGGGAAGCTGAGAATCAGGCTGGGGGGCAGACCCAGAAATCCCTGGGCTCTGTTGGCCCCCCATTCGGCCAGAGCAAAAAAGAGACAGGCCAGGGCTATACCCGGAATTTTCCTGTATCCCAGGTAGATGGCAACAAGAGCAATCCAGCCTTTTCCGGCAGACATGCCGGGTACAAACACTCCCAGGCGGAGAGATAAAGCCGCTCCAGAAAGTCCGCAAAGAATCCCTGACAGGAGTAGCATGTTTTTTTTGACTCTCAAGGGGGATATTCCCCGGCTGATCAGGAGATCGGGATGATCACCGCAGGATCGGATGATCAAGCCCTGCCTTGTTCTGTAAAATAGGATCATCAGCACCAGAATGGTCGCCAGAGCCGCCCAGACAAACATATCGAGTCCTGCAGGCCGGGGAAGAGAGCCGATCTGCAGGGGTCTGATAATCCCCTGATTCCCATAGAGCTTCTGTGTTATCGATGCGATGAGGGCCGGGACCAGAATATTGATGCCCAGGCCGCATATAAAGGGATTCCCCTTGAGAGTGAAACTGCTGAAATTGAATACTGCCGCCACCAGGATTCCCGCCAGAAGAGCCGCCAGAATTCCCAGGACAGGACTGCCGCTCAGGCCTCCCACCAGAAGGGCCGTGAAGGCGCCGCTCAGAATCATCCCCTCCAGAGCGATATTCAAAATACCCGCTCTTTCGGTTAACAATCCGCCCAGGGCGGCTAGAATCAGAGGGGAGGCACTGCTTAGAATATTCAGTATCATCCCAGATCTCCCTTTCCTACAACCCTGCGGAGTCTCAGGACCTGTGAGGAGATCAGGAGAAAGAGTATGCCCTGAATGATGGCGCCCAGCTCAAGGGTCAAATCGGACTGAAGCACGGCAATTTTGGCTCCCTGGCTGATCCAGGCAAAGAAAAGAGCCGCCGGTACGATGGCAGGGATTTTATTCCCGGCGATCAAGGCTACGGCTATGCCATTCCATCCCAGTCCGGAGGTCAGTCCCTGTATTCCTGCATAATAGGTCCCTGTCAGAACCAGTGACCCTGCGAGTCCATGAAGGGCCCCGCTGATGGTCAACGGGATGGTTTCATAAATTCCCGTATTCAGACCGCCAAAGCGGGCGAAACTGCTGCTGCTCCCTGTCATCTGCAATTCATAACCTGCCCGGGTATGATTCACTATATAATAAGAAGTAGGGAGCAGGACAAGGGGGAGGAGAAAGCTCAGATTGAAGGGGCTGGGAGGCAGGATGGAATTCAGTCTGAATTTTTCAGCTAGAGCTGCCGTTGTCATAAGATAGCTGGACGGGTCGCTCAAGGGACCCGTGATCAGATAATCAATCACCTTGGTGACCCCTGCAGAGAGTAGAAATGTGCTGATAAGATCATCCACCTTCCAGATGGCCTTCATCAGTCCCGAAATCAGCGCCATCATGGCCCCTCCGATCATGCCGCAGAGAGTGATGATCAGGATGCCGGGGATTCCCGGAAGGTCCGGGAAGTATCTGGCTGCCAGGACGGAGCATAAGGCCCCCATATAAAGCTGACCTTCTCCTCCGAGGTTGAAGGAACCGGCCCTGAAGGCCACAGTGATCCCCAGACCTGTCAGGCTCAGAAGAACAAGCATATTCAGCATTTCTCCCAGATAGAGAGGGTTGCTGAGAACTGCCGGGATGAAGTAATAGAGGGTTTCCAGGGGGGATGCGCTGAAGATGAAAATAACCGTTCCTGCCGCTAGGAGGCAAAGGATCAAAACCATGGCGGTGGGTGGTATTCTGATTTTTTTCATACTCTGTCGGCTCCGGTCATTCTTTCTCCTACAAAGGTTCTGTTCCATTCTTCTTCATTCCTTGATATCTCGCTGAGAACTCCCCCCGTCAAAACGCAGGCTCTGTCGCTCAAAAGAAGCATCTCATCCAGATCTGTTGTCAGCAGCAGGACCGCTGTTCCCTCATCCTTTGCCTGGAACAGCTGATCATGAAGGGCTTCCCTGCTTTTGAAATCAAGTCCCCAGCTGGGTTCGGAAACAATAAGAAGGCGAGGAGAGCCTCCCAATTCCCGGGCCACTATCATCTTCTGAATATTGCCTCCCGAGAGAGTTCTTACCTGTTGATCCGCCAGACCTTTTATTTTATGGATACGGATATATTCCTTCGCCCAAAGGAGGAGTTTTTTCCGGTAACTGCTTAACCCGCCGGAGATTTCCCGTTTGAGGACCGATAGGTTCTCGGCCAGTGTTGAATTTGGATCGGCTCCCCTTTGGAGACGGTCTGCCGGGATATAGGAGATGCCCCAGCGCCTCAGCTTATAGGGGCTGAGAGGTATTCTGTTCCGGCCATTGATTAATATCAGTCCCGTTGAGGGCTGGACCATTCCGCTCAGGAGGTCTTCCAGATGGGTCAGACCGTTTTCCCGGATTCCACTGATTCCAAGAATTTCTCCTGCATCAAGATGAAGAGATATGTTTTTCAGCCGTTTGGTACCCAACTCGGTCACATCAACATCCATGAGTTCCAAAACGGTTTTACCCCGGTCTTCTCTCCCCGGTGATTTTCGAAGAACAGTTTCCCCCGGTTTTGATTCGCCGATCATCAGGCGTGAGATTTCGGAGGCATTGAAGTCTTTCTTGTTCACCACCGCCATGAGCTGTCCCTTACTCAGGATGGCCAGTCTATCGGCCGTGATGATGGCTTCATGGATTTTGTGGGTTATAAAGAGGATGGTTTTTCCTTCTTCTTTGAACTGTTTCATCAAGGCAAAGAGTTTATCTCTCTGTTTATCCGAAAGACTGGCTGTCGGTTCATCCAGAATGATGAGGGATTTCTGTTTCCATAAGGCACGGATCAGTTCGGCTCTCTGGATTTGAGGCGCCGTCAAGTCCATCCCCTTCATGTCCAGATCCAGGGGAAGGTCATAGCGTTCCTGAATCTCAGAAATATCCCTTCTGAGGGACTTTGGATTAAAGATGGGATTTAAATGGCACCCGCCTTGTTCCAGGATGATATTTTCAAAGACTGAAAGGTTCCCGGCCAGAAGAGGCTTCTGATGAATCATTCCGGTGAATTCTCTTCTGGCCCGGGGAGTTGACCCTGACGGAACGGTCATCCTTCCCTCGCTTGGAATCAGGAATCCCGAGAGCAGGAACATCAGGGTCGACTTCCCGGCTCCGTTCTCTCCCATAAGAGCCAGGATCTCCCCTTTGTATGCCTGAAGGCTGATGTCCCGGCAGGCAAGAATACCGTTTTCTGAAAACCGATGAGTAATTTTATCTATGGTAAGAACCGGTTCTTGGCTTTTTGACAAGGGAATCCTTTCTCCTTTGCAGTCGTTGAGAGCTTATCGGAAGAGGAGGGTCCCTTTTCTGAGTTTAGTATGCTCTTGCGTCATAGTATCCCGCAGTACCTGGGGGACATATTCAATATACAGTGGATCGTCGTCGATAAAGTCAATATAGCCTTCCATCACTCCTGCATATACAGAGGACCCCGGTTCCAGTTTTCCTTCAAGAGCCAGGAGGGTCTGTTCATAGGCTGCCCTGTCTTCCTTGATAATACCGCTTCCCAGTACCACTCCAGGTTCGATGCTGTATCCGTTGGTATCGTACCAGAGGACATAATGGCCTTTCTCTTTTGCCGCACTGACAACGCCCTGGTTGGCTCCGCCTGCAATGGTCAGGATAATATCGACCCCATCGTCATACATGCTGGTCGCCAGGTCGGATGCCTTGGCGGCATCATACCAGTTTCCAATCACACGGAAATCCAGTTCGGCGTCTCCCCCTGCGGCAGCCTTTAGACCCTGAGTAAAACCGGGTTTGATTTTCTGCATCATTTCAGGATACTCCTGTCCAGCAATAAGGCCCACTTTCAGTTCCCGGTTGGCTCCACTCAGCTCATCCGATCTAGTTGCCAGTCCGGCAAAATATCCCAGAAGGTAGGACAGTTCCAGATGGCTGAAAAGAAATGTGGATACTGTATCATTCTCAATGCTGCTTCCTTCGAGGATCAAAAAATTCTGATGGGGGTATACTTTTTTTATCTCACGACAGATTTCAGGCATTGACGGGTTGGATGTGATAATCAGGTCATATTTTTTTTCAGAAGCCAGAGCCAGTACCTGGGATTTCCATTCGGCCTGATTGAATCCGCCTTCAATGGTTTTGACTGGAATATCTTTTGTTGCGGCTGCTTTTCGAACACCTGCATCCATCATTTCGTAGGTCGGGCTTCCAGAGAGCACTCCCGGGACAAACACGGCCAGAGACGAAACTGCAGGGGAGGAAGAGGACTGGACCTTCTTTTGGGGGGTACAGGAACTCATCAAAATCAGTATCAGGGCCATCATCATCACTATATTATGTTTTTTATTATGATAAATCATTTCATACTCCTTGGTCCGGGGAACTTTTAAATCGGATGTTGTTTCATACTTTAATGATCCTATACGTGTATTATAGGGACCTTCACCCGGATTGAGCAAATTATGGTGCAATCATCTGTGCTGGTAAACCCCATTTCGAGACTGAATCTCCTCTGAATCTAGGGAAAGCGAATATTGACCCCTCATGATGGGACATGATATCTTTTCAGCGAAGTTCACAACAATTAAGGATAACAGATGAGTTTTTCCAAACCAACGTCTCTTGGGGTGATCGCCTGCCCGGGAGGAGAGCAATTTGCAGATGAAATTACCTCCCATTTGAAGAAGATTTACAGGACAAGGTTCGAAAATAAAGTCAGCTATATTTCCCGTCTTTATAATATAGATAGAGTGGAGGTAAGCAAACAGTCCAACTTTGCGGATGATGTGATTTCTCATCGGGTTACCGCAGTGGGTGATGCAAGTAATTACAGGAGTCCTTCATTCAAAATACCATGCAAAGTGACAAAATTTGCCAATGGGGAAGTGAAGGCAGAGATTCTCCGTTCCATCAGGGGAGCGGATGTCTACATTGTTCAGGATATGGCCAACAATACGCCTATTCGCTTCGCCGGTTCTGACGAAAAAAGTGTCTGCTCCATCAACGATCACCTGATGAGTCTGTACGTGACAATTGATGCCGCCATGCAGTCGGGGGCCAGGCGGGTCAGTCTTGTACTCCCGACCTATCCTTACAGCAGACAGCATAAATCAAAAGGCCGTGAAGGTCTGACGGCTTCTACCCTGGGGCGGATGTTTGAAAGTATGGGTGTAGAGAGAATCATAACCCTGGATATTCATTCTAAGGAAATATCCCATTGTTTTCATAAACTTTCTCTCGAAAACCTCCATGCTTCCTATCAAATTCTGCGTCAGCTGAGCGGCAAGATCAACATGTTGGAAGAAGATCTGGTTGTCGTTTCCCCTGATACGGGTGCCATTGAACGCAATAAGTTCTATGCCAACTCACTGAAAAAGCCACTGGCTCTCCTTTATAAAGAGAGAGACTATTCCAAGCTCACCAGGAGCGCTGCCGACTCCAATATTACCTCAGCCCGTCTTTTAGGGGATGTGGTAGGAAAGACAGTCTTTATGGCAGACGATATGCTGGGGACCGGAGGGACCCTGATCAAGGCCATGAAACTGATCAAAGAACTGGGTGCCAAGAAAATAATCTGTTCTGTGTCTCTTCCCATGTTTTCAGGTTCTGCAGTGGAGCATTTTGATGAAGCCTATAAAGCAGGCTATTTCGATTATATTGTGGGTACCAATGCGGTCACTTTACCGGAAGAGATCCTGTCCAAGGAGTGGTTTTTTTCAGCCAGCGTCTCCAATCTTTTTGCACGGTCCATTTCCAGGGTTCATCATAACCGTTCTGTTTCTCCTCTGCTGGATAACAGCAAGATGATTCAGAGGATGCTGAAGAAAAAGTAGTTTTCCCATGTAGAGGTAATCATTGATACTGGCAGTTGATATCGGAACATCCTCGATGAAGGGTGGACTTATAACCGAGGAAGGTTTTCTTTTCTCTTTTCACCGGGTCGGCTTTTCTGCGGACTCCCTCAAGGGAAACTTCTCATTCCCCCCCGAACTATGGAGTCAGGGATTTCTGGAAATCCTGGAAACCCTGGGAGCTTCCCGGGTCAGTGCTGTCGCCATCAGTGGAAATGGTCCGACCCTGGTTCCCGCCGAATTGAATGGCAAACCCCTGTCTCCGGCCCTGATGTGGAACGATGACTACGGGACAAGTTCTCTGATCAGTGATTCCTACTATCTTCCTAAAATCCACTGGCTTCGTGAAAATGAGCCCGCATTGTATAAAAGAGCGGATCTGTTCCTGTCCTGCCCTGAAATTCTGTATACCCAATTGACGGGCAAGTCTGTCATGGTTTCGCCCCAAAAGGGCTATATCCCCTATATCTGGTCCGATTCAGAGCTGGATAAACATCAGTTCAGAAAATCGGCATTTCCCGATCTTGTACCCATGGGGTCCGTTGTCGCTCCTGTTTCGGCGACAGCCCTCCTTAAAACCAGCCTGAAGGCCGGCACTCCTGTTATTGCCTGTGGTTCTGATTTTATTGTGTCCCTCATAGGTTCGGGAGCCATACAGCCGGGACGCATCTGTGACAGGGCCGGAACCTCGGAAGGCATCAACTACTGCGCCACTCATGCCTGCGGTGACAGCCGGGTGCGGGAGTTGCCCCATGCCCTGGAGGGCCTCGTGAATGTTTCGGCCATCCTCTCCTCAACAGGCAGCCTGTTTGAATGGTACCGTCAGCTTACTGGGCAGGAAAAGTATAATTATAAAGAAACTATGGATGGAGTGAATGCCATTCCCGCCAGTCAGGATCATCCTTTCTTCTTCCCCAGTATGAAAGGGGAGAATCTTTGGGAGTTTTCAAATGGCATGTTTGCGGGTCTGGATCCGGGGCAGGGCAAATTTGAATTGGGACGTTCTGTGATGGAAGCCATCGGTTTTGCAGTCAGACGGAGTCTTGAAATCTTTGAAGAGCTTGATCTTCCGGTGAAAGAACTACGGGTGGCCGGGGGGCAGGCCAAGAGTCCTGTCTGGAATCAGATGAAGGCGGATATTACTGGAAAAACCGTGTTGATTCCTGAAGTTGAAGATGCCGAATTATTAGGTTCCGCCTGTCTTGCCTCATGCGCCCTGGGGCGGTATAAAAACATAAGGGAAGCGTCGGAAGACCTGGTTAAGATAAAACGTGAAATCTACCCTAGAAAGGATTTTTCAGAAATCTACGACAGAAAATATACCCGCTACAGAAGAGCCTGTGAAAGTGTTGTCTCTTTTTATCAGGAATATCCAGGAAAAGAATAAAATTATTCAGTGTAGAGATATATTTGGAACTTATATTTATCTGCTATTTTTTCTTTAAAAGAGTTGACAAAGGAAAAGCATTTTGGTAGTTTACATGAGCAATTCGCAGCATGCCTCTGTAGCTCAGTCGGTAGAGTACGACCATGGTAAGGTTGGGGTCACCGGTTCAAATCCGGTCGGAGGCTTTATTCATTTCTACAAGAGACAGTATGTGAGCCTGTTGATTCAGTAATGCACGGGAGATTTTAATAATGGCAAAAGCAAAGAAAGGGGCAGTAGAACTGATTGCCCTTCAGTGTACGACTTGCAAGAGAAGAAATTATACCACTACAAAAAACAGAAGAAATATCCAGGGAAAGTTGGAACTGAAAAAATATTGTAAATGGTGTAAGGTGTCTACTGATCACAAAGAGACCAAAATTAAATAAGTTTTTTATTCAGGCCAGTAGCTCCAATGGCTAGAGCGCCGGTCTCCAAAACCGGATGTTGTAGGTTCGAGTCCTACCTGGCCTGTTTTTTAATTTTTTTTCTGATTAGACTGACCTCCGACCTAGTGTCGGAGTTTGTTTGTCTAAAGAGGCAGAGTGAATTCATCTGTCTACAATCATCGGGAGCTTGTTATGAATAAAGTTAAGGCTTTTGTTTTAGTAAGTTATGGAGAGCTTAAAAAGGTAGTTTGGCCAGGTAGGGAATCAGTCACCGCTTCAACAAAAGTTGTGCTTGTTTCTACTGCGTTGTTCGCCATCTTTTTTGGTCTGGTTGATTTTGTCCTTATGAAAGGGCTTTTCTTTATTTTCTAATGCCCCCAGCGGCAAGGATGTATAATGGCAAAGGGATGGTACGTGCTTCATACCTACTCGGGGTATGAAAATAAAGTGGAAAAGTATATCCGCCTCTATATGGAAGACGGATCTCTTTCCGGTGCAGTGCTTGATGTAAAAGTACCTGCCGAAGATGTTGTGGAAGTACGCAACGGTAAGAAACGCACTGTGTCTAAAAAATTCCTGCCAGGTTACGTCCTCATTGAGATGGACCTTCCTGATCGCGGGTGGAAAAATGTTTGTACTCAAATAAAGAAGATTCAAAGCGTTGTCGGTTTTGTCGGTTACGCTTCCGGTTCCAAGCCGCAGCCTATCAGTCATGATGAGGCTAAATCTATATTGCAGAAAACAGGTGCTATTAAAGCAGAGCGCCGTTATCAGTCCAAGCAGGATTTTGCGATAGGTGAGGAAGTTCGGGTTGTAGAAGGACCCTTTGAATCTTTTTCCGGAAACATCGAAGAGGTGCATCAGGAAAAAGGTAAGCTGAGAGTTCTGGTCGGAATCTTCGGCAGGAGTACTCCTGTTGAGGTTGACTTCTCTCAGGTTGAAAAGATCTAAGAACGGCGGTTGGCGCTGTTTGTAAATAGATGGGAGTCCTTTCTTTTGGAAGGATGTTAATACCACAAGGAGATATAAATGGCCAAGAAAAAGGTAACAGCTTATATTAAGCTCCAGGTGCCTGCGGGTAAAGCAACCCCGGCGCCTCCTGTAGGTCCGGCCCTCGGTCCTCATGGTGTTCCTGCTCCTCAGTTTGTTCAGCAGTTTAATGAACGGACTCAGAATTACGAGCCGGGACTCACAATTCCTGTAGTTATTACAGTATTCGGTGACAGAACATTTACTTTTGTTATCAAGACCCCTCCAGCAGCGGTTCTTTTGAAAAAAGCTGCGAAATTGGATAAGGGATCTGCTGAACCTCACAAGGTTAAGGTTGCTACTGTGACCCGTGCTCAGGTTCAGGAGATAGCTAAAACCAAGATGGAAGACTTGAGTGCTAATGACATGGATGCTGCGATTAGCATCATTTCAGGAACCGCCCGTTCAATGGGCATAAAGGTGGAGGGCTAAGGCTGGTGAAAAAAGGTAAAAATTATATAGCCGCTGCAGCTAAAGTCGAAGAAGGCAGAATCTATGATTGCAACGAAGCGATTGAACTTGTAAGAGAAGTTGCTTATGCAAAATTTGATGAAACCGTCGAATGCTCTGTTAAGCTCAATATTAAAAAGAATCACTCTGTCCGTGATACCGTCAGTCTTCCTCATCAGTTTACAGCTGAAAAAAAGATTCTCGTGTTTGCCAAGGGTGATAAGGCGAAGGAAGCATTGGATGCCGGTGCTACCTATGTTGGTGATGATGACCTTGTTGCCAAGATTAAAGACGGATGGCTTGACTTTGATGTCTGTGTCGCGACTCCCGATATGATGAGGGAGGTCGGTAAGCTCGGTCCTGTTCTCGGTCGTCGAGGCTTGATGCCGAACCCCAAGACCCGGACTGTTACCATGGATATAAAAGGTGCTCTTGCCGAATTGAAGCAGGGACGTGTTGAATATCGTGCAGACAAAACTGGTGTTGTTCACCTTGCTGTTGGAAAAGTCTCTATGGGCGCTTCCAGTATCAGGGAAAATGTCGATGTTTTTCTGGGAGACCTTAGGAAGAAGAGACCTACTGATGTAAAAGGTGATTTTGTAAAATCCATTGCTCTGTCTTCTACCATGGGACCTGGTGTTAAAATAGCGGTCAAGGAGTAAGAGATGGCAGATAAAAAAATACAGCAGAGTAAAATCGACGCCGTTAAAGCTCTGAAAGAGCAATTTGACGGCGTAAATAGCTTCTTCTTTACTGATTACAGGGGTTTGACTGTAGAACAGGTTACAATCCTGAGAGCTAAGCTGCGGGAGCAGGATGCTGAGTATCATGTAATCAAGAACAATCTGGCCAAAATTGCCATGCAGGACCTTGGAAAAGATGGTCTTAATGATTTGCTGGTTGGACCTACTGCGGTAGCTCTGGCCCATGATGAGGCCGGGCCTGTTGCCAAGACAATACTTGATTTTGGTAAAAAAACGACAGTGACCATGAAAGGCGGTTTTCTGGATGGCGCTTTCTTCGATGAAGCTGCTGTTGTGGCTTTTTCAAAGCTGCCTACCCGTACAGAGCTTATTGCCAAGTTGATGGCAACAATGCAGGCTCCTGTTCAGAACGTGGCATTTGTCCTCAATGGTGTTACTACAAAGCTGGTTAGAACCCTGGCAGCCGTTGCAGAACAGAAAGGAACAGAATAAGTTATCCCCTTATAGGGATCTTATGATATTGCGGCGTTAGTCTTCTGGTAGTTGTTATTGCTATCGCTGCAGAAAAAAATTAAATTACAAGGAGAAGATAATATGACAACTGAAGAAATTCTGGACGCAATTGCAAGCATGTCTGTTATGGAAGTTTCCGAGCTGGTTAAGGCTATGGAAGAGAAATTTGGAGTTACAGCCGCTGCACCCGTTGCCGCTGCTGCTGGACCCGCCGCTGCTGCTGAAGTAGTAGAAGAGCAGTCCGAATTTGACGTAATCCTTAAGGGATTTGCTGACGGTAAGAAAATTGGCGTTATCAAAGAAGTTAGAGCGATTACAGGTCTTGGTTTGAAAGAAGCTAAAGAACTGGTTGAGGGCGCTGATAGTGTCGTTAAAGAAGCCATTTCTAAAGAAGATGCTGCCAAGATTAAAGAACAGCTGGAAGGTGCCGGCGCAACTATTGAAATTAAATAATTCCAATAGCTGTATATAGAGTTGATTCTTTCTCATTTGACCACAAGAGTTTATTTTCTCTTGTGGTTAAGTGCATATCAGGGGGTTTTGAGTGTTTGAAAGGGAAAAGTTAGAAAGCCGGAGCTATATCGGTAACAGATATGAAGAAGTTATAGATCTGCCTGGATTGATTGATATTCAGCTTTCCTCGTATGAAAAGTTTCTACAGACCAATGCCCTGCGGGGTGATAATACCATGGCCAGCCAGGGATTGGAAGAAGTTTTTCAGGCTACATTCCCCATTGAGAGCGCCAATGGAGAGTTGGTTCTCGATTATGACTATTATAAGCTGGATTATAATGGTGTAAAAATGACCGAAGCCGAGTGCAAGAAAAAAGGTCTGTCTTATGCTGTTCCTATTAAGGCTCGTATCAATCTGATTTTCCAGTCAACCGGAGAAATCAGACAAAAAGAAATTTACATGGGCGATATTCCTCTCATGACTGATAGAGGAACCTTTATTATTAATGGCGCCGAAAGGGTTGTCGTTTCACAGATTCACCGGTCTCCGGGTGTTATCTTCTCAGTTGAAAAGGGTCTTTATTCTTCGCGAATTATCCCCTATCGTGGATCATGGCTTGAGTTTGAAATTGATCCCAAAAAAGAGCTGGTTTTTACCAAAATAGATAGAAAGAAAAGAATTCTCGGTTCTCTGTTCCTCAGAGCTTTGGGGCTGGATACTCGAGAAAAAATCATAGATCAATTTTACAAAATTAAAAAAGTAAAAGTAAATAACAAGAGAGACGGGGATAAGTCTCTTGTCGGTATGGTTTTTGGACGCGCCGTTTATACAGAAATTGAGGGTGTTAAGAAGAAAATCTACAGAGCCGGTGAAAAAATCCATCCTCATGATACTGACGAACTCGTTCATTCCAAGATCAAGACGGTTGAAGTGATTGACTTTAAACATCCTGAATCCCTGAATTCTTCCTTGATTCTCAATTGTTTTGAAAGAGAAGAAGCTAAATATAATCAGGACGATCCTGATCAGGATGAACCAACAAAAGAAGATGCTTTGTCTTCTATATACTCCGTGCTGATGCCCGGAGAGCCTATCACCGTTGACAGTGCCGAGAAAGATCTTATTTCCATGTTTTTCTCCAGCAGACGATATGATCTGGGGCGCGTCGGTCGCTACAAGCTGAATAAAAAATTCGATTATGAAAATCCCGAGGACGTTCATGTCCTGACACGTGAGGATGTCGTTAATACGATGGGTTTTCTGATTAAGGTTTATGACGGAGATGCTTCGATCGACGATATCGATCACCTTGGGAACAGAAGAATCCGTTCCGTTGGTGAGCTTCTGTCCAATTCTCTCAAGACAGCTTTTTCCAGAATGGAAAGGATTGCCAAGGAGAGGATGTCCCTCAAAGAAGTCGAATCTCTGAAACCTCAGGATCTTGTGTCCATCAAGCCCATCGTGGCGGCGGTTAAAGAGTTTTTTGGTTCGTCTCAGCTGTCTCAGTTTATGGATCAGGTCAACCCTCTTTCAGAGTTGACTCATAAAAGAAGGCTTAACGCACTGGGGCCCGGAGGTCTTTCAAGAGATAGAGCCGGTTTTGAAGTTAGAGATGTACATTACACTCACTACGGACGGATGTGTCCTATAGAAACCCCTGAAGGTCCGAATATCGGTTTAATTGTATCTCTGGCAAACTTTACCAGAGTCAATGACTACGGATTTCTGGAGACTCCCTTTAGGAGAGTTGTTGACGGACGGGTTACCAGGGATGTTGAATATCTGTCTGCCATGGATGAAGAGAAATACTTCATTGCTCAGGCCAGTGCTGCCCTGGATAAGGATGGCGGATTCGTTGAAGAGATGATTGCCGTTAGAAAATCAGGTGATTATACAATCAAAAATCATAGTGACATCAAATATATGGATGTTTCTCCCCGGCAGATTATTTCTACCGCAGCTTCATTGATCCCCTTCCTGGAACATGATGATGCGAACCGTGCTCTTATGGGTTGTAACATGCAGCGTCAGGCTGTACCTCTACTTTTTCCTGAGGCTCCACTTGTTGGAACCGGGATGGAGAAAAAGGCAGCCTATGACTCAGGCGTGTGCATTAAAGCTAAAAAAAACGGTGAAGTTATTAAAGTAACCTCCCAGGAAGTCATTATTAAACCGGATGATGCGGAGAGCGAAGTCAACGATCTCTATCCCATGGTTAAGTATCAGAGGACCAACCAGGATACCTGTTTTAATCAAAAACCCATTGTCAAACTGGGTGAAAAGGTTAAGGCCGGAGATGTCCTGGCAGACGGACCCTCCACGAAAAATGGAGAGCTCTCTCTGGGTAGAAACCTGCTGGTTGGATTTGTTCCCTGGAACGGTTACAACTATGAGGATGCTGTACTTATCTCTGAGAAAGTTGTCAAAGATGATTATTACACCTCTATCCATATCAAAGAGTTTGTGACTGAAGTTCGGGAAACCAAACTTGGTCCGGAAAAACTGACAAGGGATATTCCAAATACTTCAGAAAAAGCTCTTGAACAGCTTGATGAAGAAGGTATCATCCGTGTGGGTGCCAAGGTTAAGTCCAGCTATATCCTGGTTGGAAAGGTGACTCCCAAGTCGGAAACAGAAACAACACCAGAATTCAAATTGCTTAACTCCATTTTTGGAGAAAAGGCAAAAGAAGTTAGAGATACTTCCCTGAAGCTTCCTCATGGTGTGGAAGGAACTGTTATTGACATTCAGCGCCTCAAGCGCTCCGAGGGTGATGATCTTTCTCCCGGTGTTGATGAAGTCGTCAAGGTTCTTATCGCCACCAAGCGAAAACTTAAGGAAGGGGATAAGATGGCAGGTCGTCATGGTAACAAGGGTGTAATCGCCCGTGTTCTTCCAGAAGAAGATATGCCCTATATGGAAGATGGAACTCCTTTGGAAGTCTGTCTGAATCCCCTTGGTGTGCCTTCCCGTATGAATATTGGTCAGATCATGGAAACTATGCTTGGTATGGCGGGAGCCAGATTGGGGAAAATGTATGAAACAGCCGTATTTAATTCCGCTTCTACTGAAGAGATCTCAGCAGAACTGGTAAAATCGGGTGTTACAGCGTCAGCCAAGATTAAGCTGTATGACGGATATACCGGAGAGCCCTTTGAGAATGATGTATTTGTCGGATACATGTATTATCTGAAACTGCATCACCTTGTCGATGACAAGATGCATGCCCGTTCTACCGGTCCTTACTCGCTGGTAACACAGCAGCCTCTGGGTGGTAAGGCTCAGTTTGGTGGACAGAGACTGGGAGAAATGGAAGTTTGGGCTCTTGAAGCCTATGGAGCTGCCAATACTCTTCAGGAACTCATGACCATCAAGTCAGATGATATGAATGGAAGGGCGAAGATTTATGAAAGCATTGTTAAGGGTGATGCGAGTACTGCAGCCGGTATTCCCGAATCCTTTAACGTTCTCGTACAGGAATTGCGTGGACTGGCCCTGGATGTCAGAATCTATGACACCAAGGGCAAACAGATCCCTTTCACAGAACGTGATGAGGAACTGATAAACAGACAGGGAAGCCGGTTCTAGGCAGAAGGGGACTTTAAGTGAAAGAAATACAAGATTTTGACAGTCTGATGATAAAGTTGGCATCTCCGGAACAGATCAGAGCCTGGTCTTATGGAGAGGTCAAAAAGCCCGAAACTATCAATTACAGAACCCTTCGTCCAGAAAAAGACGGTCTGTTTTGTGAACGTATTTTCGGTACTACGAAAGAGTGGGAATGTTATTGCGGTAAATTCAAATCCATCCGTTACAAGGGTGTTATTTGTGACCGCTGTGGTGTTGAAGTTACTCATTTCAAGGTCCGGCGTGAACGCATGGGTCATATTGAACTGGCTTCTCCCGTTTCGCATATCTGGTACTACCGATCAGTTCCTTCTCGAATGGGCCTGCTTCTGGATTTGTCCATAGCAGCACTCCGTTCCATCCTCTACTATGAAAAATATGTGGTGGTTGAAGCGGGCGATACAGACCTCAAGAAGATGCAGCTCCTTTCTGAAGAGGAGTTTATGGAGGCTCAAGACCGTTACGGTATGTCCTTTACTGCCGGAATCGGTGCCGAAGCCGTCCGAAGTCTTCTTGAAGGAATGGATCTGGATGCCCTCTCTGTAGAGCTCCGTGCAAAAATGGTCGAAAAAGGACCAAAGGCCGATAAGAGACTCCTGAAAAGGATTGAAATTGTTGAGAACTTCCGGGATTCGGGAAACAGATCTGAATGGATGATTCTGGATGTCATACCGGTAATACCCCCCGAACTGAGACCCATGGTTCAGTTGGACGGAGGCCGTTTTGCTACTTCTGACCTGAATGATCTCTACAGAAGAGTCATCAATAGAAATAACCGTCTTAAAAGACTGATGGCATTGAACGCACCTGATATCATCATCCGGAATGAAAAACGGATGCTCCAGGAAGCTGTAGATGCCCTTTTTGACAACTCCAAAAAGAAGAAAGTAGTCAAGGGTGCCTCTAACAGGCCCCTCAAGTCTCTCTCTGATCTTCTCAAAGGAAAGCAGGGACGTTTCAGACAGAACCTCCTCGGAAAACGTGTCGACTATTCAGGTCGTTCCGTTATTGTTGTAGGACCTAATCTGAAACTGCACCAGTGTGGTCTTCCTTCTAAGATGGCTCTAGAGCTTTATAAGCCTTTCATCATGAAGAAATTGGTAGACAAGGATATCGTCTATAACATCAAGAAAGCCAAAACTCTTGTTGAGCAGGAAACTCCTGAAGTCTGGGCCGTTCTGGATGAAGTTGTTAAAGAACATCCTGTCCTTTTGAACCGTGCTCCTACGCTTCACAGATTAGGAATACAGGCTTTTGAACCGGTTCTGGTAGAAGGAAAAGCCATTCGACTGCATCCTCTTGTCTGTCATGCTTTTAATGCGGACTTTGACGGTGACCAGATGGCTGTTCACGTTCCTCTGACCCATGCGGCTCAGATCGAGTGCTGGACCCTCATGCTTTCAGACACAAATCTTATGAACCCCGCCAACGGCCAGCCCGTTGTATTCCCCTCGCAGGACATGGTTCTGGGGCTGTATCACCTGACCAAGAACAGGCCCGGTGCCAAGGGTGAAGGACGATACTTCTCCTGTGCAGAAGAAGTCATTATGGCTCTTGACTCCCGGTCTGTGGCTTATCAGGCGATGATCAAAGTTCGTCTGGATGGTGAGTTTGTTGAAACAACACCGGGAAGGGTTATCTTTAATGAACTTCTTCCAAAGAAGGTGCTCTTTGTCAATCAGACACTTGGTGATAAACAGATCAGAACACTGATCGAAAAAACCCATGAAATACATGGGGCTTTCACCACTGTTTTGATGCTGGATATCATTAAAGATACGGGCTACAAATATGCAACAAAATTCGGTGCTTCAATTGGAATGGATGATATTATTATCCCCGAAAACAAGAAAGAGCTGATTGATGCAGCCAATGAGGAAGTCCTGAAAATCCAGAACCAGTACCTTTCCGGACATATTACTCAGGAAGAACGGTATAACCGTGTTGTTGAGGTCTGGAGTAAGACCAATGAAGAATTAACCAACGTAATGATGGATAACCTGAAGAAAGATCAGGGTGGTTTTAATAACGTATTTATGATGGCCGACTCGGGAGCGAGAGGTTCCAGAAATCAGATTAGACAGCTGGCCGGTATGCGTGGTTTGATGGCAAAACCTTCGGGAGACATCATCGAACTGCCTATCCGTTCAAACTTTAAAGAAGGCCTGTCGGTCATCGAGTTTTTTATCTCGACAAACGGTGCCCGGAAGGGACTGGCCGACACCGCTCTTAAGACGGCGGATGCAGGTTACCTGACCAGACGTCTCGTAGACATCGCTCAGGACATGGTTGTCAATGAAGAAGACTGCGGTACCATCAACGGTATTGAAACCCATGCTCTTAAAGACGGTGAAGAAATCGTTGAATCTCTAGCTGACAGAATCCAGGGACGTTTTACTCTTGAACGAGTGAAGCACCCTATCACAGGTGAAGTCATCATTGATGTTAATGAAGAGATTACTGATGAAATTGCCCGTGCCGTTGAAGAAGTCGGAGTTGAAAACGTAAAGGTCAGAACCGTTTTGACCTGTGAGGCTAAACATGGTGTCTGTCGTAAGTGCTATGGCCGGGACCTTTCTACAAAGAAAACTGTGAATATAGGTGAGGCTGTCGGTATCATTGCGGCACAGTCTATCGGACAACCCGGTACGCAGCTGACAATGAGAACCTTCCATGTTGGTGGTACTGCAAGTACCATTGCCGAGGATAACAGAGTCTCCCTGCGCTACCCTGTTCTTGTTCGAGAGATCAACGGTACACATGTCGATATGGATAACGGTACCAAACTCTTTACCAGAAGAGGTTCCCTCTTTGTTGCCAAGGTTCTTGACTCGTTTGACTTGAAAAAAGATGTTGAAGTTCTTGTTGAGGATGGACAGAAGGTTATTAAGGGCGAAGTGATTCTCAAGGTGAAGGGCGAAGAAGTTTTCGCGAATGAAATTGCATTTATCGCCATAGTCGGAAAGCATCTGCTCTTGGTGGCTCAGGATCAGAAGTTGGTCATCAGAAATGGTTCTACAGTGCAGGTCGTTGTTGGACAGGTTGTTCCGGCAGAAGATGCATTAGCCTACTTCGACCCCTTTAGTGATCCGATTATTGCCGAGCAGGATGGAAAAATCCGTTTTGAAGATATCATTATCGGTACCACTCTAAGAGAAGAAGTAAACGAAGATACTGGAAACATTGAAAAGAAAATTACAGATTTTTCTCTCGAGTCCCTCCAGCCCCGTATTCTTATGATCGGTCCCGATGGAGAGGAAGTTGGAAGTTATTATATCCCGGGAAATGCCTATCTGAACGTCGAAGACGGCCTGGAAGTCAAGGCTGGACGCACCCTGGCTAAGATGCTGAAAGAATCTACAAAAACTCAGGATATTACCGGGGGACTTCCCAGGGTTGGTGAACTTTTCGAAGCCAGAAAACCCAAAGAAGCCACGGTTATGTCCGGAATTAACGGTAAAGTTCGATTTGACGGAATAGTCAAGGGTAAACGTGTCCTCACAGTGGTTGATCCTTATGACAACGAGTATAAACATCTGGTCCCTATGGGTAAGCACCTTCTCGTTAGAGACGGTGACCTGGTAGAAGCAGGAGAGTCTCTGTGTGAAGGGGCAAAAGACCCGCATGATATACTGGATCTTTTGGGGGAAAATGCACTGCAGCAGTTCCTTGTAGATGAAGTCCAGGAAGTTTACAGAATGCAGGGTGTTAATATTAATGATAAACATATTGGTGTTATCATTCGTCAGATGATGAGAAAAATTGAGATTATCGATGTTGGTGATACTCATTTTATCTATGGACAGCAGATTGATAAGTACAACTTCCGCAGGGAGAATGAACGAGTCAAAAGAGAAGGGGGGGAATCTTCAGTTGCCAAACCCCTGCTCCTTGGTATCACCAGAGCCTCTCTGAATATTGACTCCTGGATATCTGCTGCGTCATTTCAGGAAACGACAAGAGTGCTGACCAATGCAGCCATTGCCGGACAGGTTGACCATTTAAGAGGCCTGAAAGAGAATGTTGTTATAGGACATATCATTCCTGCCGGTACTGGAATGAAGAAGTACAGAAATATGAAGTTGTTTAATAAGGATAGTCAGGACCTGGATTCCCATGTTCAGATGATTCTTGAAAACAGGAAGAAAGAGCAGGAGCTCGCCAGTTTGAATCGTGAGCCTTTTGATGAATCTTACGATGAGAAAGCCGAATCTTAAATAGTCTTTGGCCCGGTGTTGTCGTTACTGAGCAGCTCACTTGCAATTTGCAAGCTTCGCTGCTCAGTGCCTAAACACTGAACCAAATCCTTATTTAAGTTGATTCTTATGAGAAATATGGTAGAAATACCACAGTTTTTACCGGAGAGATTATGCTGGTCTTTCCGATATAATTTTTTTGAAAATGCGAAGTGTATCGCTTTTTTGGGAAAATTCCATATATATCTAAATTATGCTTGACTCTAAGTTTTAGAATTGTTAGAGTCCCTATGCATTTAATTCAATTTGTTAACGGGAGAATGTAGTATAAATGCCTACAATAAATCAATTAGTCAGAAATGGACGGAAGTCTTTAATTAAAAAGACCAAAGCCCCCGCCCTTCAGGCTTGTCCTCAGAAAAGAGGAGTTTGTACAAGGGTTATGACCATAACACCTAAGAAACCTAACTCAGCGCTTCGAAAAGTTGCCAGGGTTCGTTTGACCAATGGTATTGAAGTGACTGCTTATATTCCTGGTATTGGTCACAATCTCCAGGAACACTCTGTGGTTGTTCTACGTGGTGGAAAGGTGAAAGACCTTCCCGGTGTACGGTATAGAATTATTCGTGGTACTAAAGATACTCTTGGTGTGGATGGTAGAAGAAAGTCCAGATCTAAGTATGGTACCAAGCGACCAAAGGCGTGAGGTAGGAAATTATGGCAAGAAGACGTGAGGCGCCGGTTAGACCGGTAATGCCCGATTCAAAATATAACAATACAACCTTAGAAAAATTTATCAAGAGAATGATGGTTGATGGTAAAAAATCTACCAGTGCTGCCTGTATTTATGGAGCTTTGGGTATTGTTAAAGAAAAGGGTAGTGAAGATGAGCTGCAGGCATTTTTGAAAGCGCTCGAAAATATTAGACCTGCTGTCGAAGTAAAATCAAGACGTGTTGGTGGATCTACTTATCAGGTTCCTGTTGAAATCAGGGACTCCAGAAGAGATGCACTTGCTATGAGATGGTTGATCGCTGCAGCAAGAAAAAGAAGTGGTAGAAGCATGAGTGAAAAACTCAGTGCTGAAATCATGGATGCATCTAATTCTACCGGTACTGCCTTTAAGAAGAAGGAAGATACTCATAGAATGGCTGAGGCAAATAAGGCATTCTCCCACTATAAGTGGTGAGTTTGTGATACTAGGTTTACTGCTGTTGGCAGTAAGCCCCTCGACGGAATGCCTTCCGTTTGTTTAAATTGAAGGCCGCTACTGTGACAGAGGTTTTGTGCGATAATCAGCGTTTGAGCTGCTTGTCTTCCTGTGATCTAAACCGTTTATAAAATAAATAGGTGGATGGAAGAGTTGTTGTACCGACATATAAGGTTATCTCTCCTTAGTTCTGTTCTTTAGTGAAAAAAATCTGTCATGTTTTGGATCTTTTCTTTTGTTTGGATGTTGTCGTGTGGTAGCTGTTTTTGCTAGTATCACGCTGATACCCGATTAGAGGTGTCCGAAAAAGCGTTTTTTAAAAGAGCCTAGGAGGTAGAAATGGCTAAAGAAAAATTTAAACGAACCAAACCGCATATCAATGTTGGTACTATTGGTCATGTTGACCACGGTAAAACCACTCTTACAGCAGCAATTTCAAATTATTGTGCTTCTAAAAGTGGAAGTAAGGTCATGAGCTATGATGATATTGACAACGCGCCCGAAGAAAAAGAGCGTGGTATCACTATCAATACAAGGCACGTAGAGTACGAAACAGATGCACGACATTATGCTCACGTTGACTGTCCAGGCCATGCTGACTACATCAAAAACATGATTACCGGTGCTGCTCAGATGGACGGTGCTGTTCTTCTTGTAGCTGCTGACTCTGGGCCTGAGCCCCAGACCAGAGAGCATATCCTTTTGGCAAAGCAGGTTGGAGTTCCAAAACTTATTGTTTTTATGAACAAATTAGACCTTGCTGATCCCGAATTGGTCGATCTGGTAGAAATGGAAATCCGCGAACTTCTTGATGAGTATGGTTTTCCCGGAGATGATACTCCCATCATTAAGGGATCTGCTTTTGATGCCATGTCAAACATCGAAGACGGTGAGAAGACTGCCTGTGTTCAGGAACTCCTGGATGCTATGGACTCTTATTTTCCTCTTCCTGAGCGAGCTATTGATCAGCCCTTCCTGATGCCCATTGAAGACGTTTTTTCAATTTCAGGCCGTGGTACTGTTGTAACTGGCCGTATTGAAAAGGGTGTTCTGAAGATTGGTGATCAAATTGAGATCGTTGGAATTAGAGATAATCAGACAACAACTTGTACAGGCGTTGAAATGTTCAATAAACTTCTTGAAGAAGGTCAGGCTGGTGATAACATCGGTACTCTTCTTCGTGGTATTGATAAAAACAATGTTCAGAGAGGACAGGTTCTTTGTAAACCCGGTTCAATTAAACCTCATACAAAGTTCAAAGCTACTCTGTACTGTCTGACAAAAGAAGAAGGTGGCCGTCATAATCCATTCTTCTCCGGTTACAGGCCACAGTTCTATTTCAGAACTACCGACATTACAGGAACAGTAACTCTTCCCGAAGAGAAACAGATGGTAATGCCTGGTGACAATACAGAAATCAATGCTGAATTGATCCACCCCATCGCAATGGATAGTGGACTGAGATTTTCTATCCGTGAGGGTGGAAGAACCGTGGCTTCAGGTCAGATTATTGAGATCTTAACATAAGAGTAATTGAAAGTATCGCCCTGTTTTTTACCGCAGGGCGATTTTCTGGAGGATTAATGGGTAAGGAACGAATACGCGTTAGATTAAGAGGATTTGACGTTGAGTTGATTGACCAGAGTGCAAAGGCCATAGTGCAGGCCGTTCAGAAACAGGGAAGCAAAGTTTCTGGGCCGATCCCTCTGCCTACACGAATTAATAAATTTACTGTATTGAAGTCAACTTTTGTAAATAAGAAGTCTAGAGAGCAGTTTGAAATGAGAACGCATAAAAGACTTATAGATATTTTAGAGCCAACCTCTGCTGTTATGGACGCTCTCATGAAGCTCGAGCTACCTGCTGGAGTGGATGTAGAGATCAAGCAGTAAGTAAGAATGTTGAGGTATTAGATGATTGGTTTAATTGGCAAGAAAGCTGGAATGACACAGGTGTTTGATTCCGAAGGGAAGCTCACTCCTGTTACCGTTATTAAAGTAGAGCCTAATGTTGTCGTAGCCAATAGAACTGTTGAAAGTGACGGCTATAGCGCGGTAGTTCTTGGGGCGGTAGAGATGAAATCCAGCCATGTTAGCAAACCTTATGCGGGACAGTTTAAAGACGATACTACCCCTAAGAAACATGTAATGGAACTACGGGACTTTGAGAGAGAATGTAATGTTGGCGATTCTTTCGGTGTTGAACTGTTAGAAGAGTTTTCCTTCGTTGACGTTATCGGAACATCTAAGGGGAAAGGTTTCCAGGGTGTAATGAAACGGCATAATTTTAGTGGAGGACGTGCAACGCACGGTTCAAAATTCCACAGAGTCGGTGGTTCTACTGGTATGGCAGCATACCCTTCGAAAGTAATTAAGGGTACGAAAATGGCCGGACGAATGGGTGGTGAACGTAAAACTATTCAGAATCTGGAAGTAGTAAAAGTAGATGCTGAAAAGAAAGTAGTATTGGTCAAGGGTGCTGTGCCCGGTACGAAAGATAGTGTTGTCTTAGTACGTAAAGCCAAGAAGAAATAGAGGATTATTATGGACAGAAAAGTCTTTTCAATTGATGGAAAAGAGCTGCGGACAATAACTCTTGAAGATTCAGTATTCGCTCGTGAAATTAGTGATGGCTCTATTTACAATGCTATCAAAAATGAGCTTGCTAACAAAAGAGTTGGAACAGCCAGTACTCTCACTCGTAGTGAAGTGAGAGGAACAACAGCGAAACCTTGGAGGCAGAAGGGAACTGGACGGGCGAGAGCCGGTCGAAGAAGATCTCCTGTTTGGGTTGGTGGTAGTGTCGTATTCGGTCCTAAGCCGAGAGACTACAGCTATTCTCTTCCCAAGAAAGTAAAGCAGTTAGCTATGAAATCCATACTCACTCTGAAAGCTCAGGATGAGAATACATTTAGAATTGTAGAAGATTTCACGGTTGATACCGGAAAAACCAAAGATTTTAAAGCCATTTTGAAAGCTTTGGTAAATGATGATAAAACAGTTGTTGTTCTTAAGGATGATGACAAATTGATCAGACAGGCAGGTCGTAATCTTCCAAATGTTAGATTCCTTTCTTACAACAGGCTGAGTGCACACACTCTGTTTTATGGTAAGAATGTATTGATGTTGGAAGGCGCCGTTTCAAAGCTGAACGAATTTTATGGTGTATGAGGTTGAGTATGGATGCCTATAAAGTAATTATAGAACCTGTATTGACAGAAAAATCTAACTTTCTCCGTGATGGTGAAACAAAGAAATATGTCTTTAAGGTTGATAAGAAAGTAAATAAGATCCAGGTAATTGAAGCAGTAAAAGATATCTTTTCTGTGAATCCTGTTAGCTGTAATATAGTGAATGTTCGTGGAAAGAAGAAAGCGAATGTTCCTATTTCCGCTGCCAGCTTCATAAGAGGTTATGGTAAGACTTCGTCCTGGAAAAAAGCAATTGTGACACTTGCCGCAGGTGAGAAAATCGATGCTTTTGAAGGCGTGTAAGGTAGGAGTAATTCTGTGGGTATAAAAAAGTATAATCCTAGAACACCGTCCCAGAGATTTAGACAGAGTTTGACTTTTGAGGGTCTCACCCGAAGTCAGCCTGAGAAATCACTCTCTTCTGGTAAATCTTCAAAAGCCGGTCGTGGAGCTGGAGGATGGATTAGTGTTCGCCGCCGTGGTGGTGGCCACAAAAGAAAGTACAGAGAGATAGATTTCAGACGAAATAAGTTTGATATTCCTGGTAAGGTTGCTCAGATCGAATACGATCCGAACAGATCAGCCAATATCGCTCTGCTGCATTATGCTGATGGTGAAAAACGTTATATTGTTGCTCCCAAGGGTGTTGAAGTTGGAACTGTGCTTTTAAGCGGTCCTAATTCACCCATTGAAGTGGGAAATTGTCTTCCTCTGGAAAATATTCCGGTAGGTCGTGTTGTTCACTGTATTGAATTGCAACTTGGTCGTGGTGCTCAGATGGTAAGAACAGCCGGTAGTGGTGCTCTTATCGCAGCTAAGGAAGGTGATTATGTAACCATTAAGATGCCTTCCGGTGAAATGCGCCTCGTTTTCAGCAAGTGTATTGCAACTATTGGAGAAATCGGCAACGAAGATCACATGAATGTGAAAATCGGAAAAGCCGGTCGTTCTAGATGGATGGGTAAAAGACCCAAAGTTCGTGGTGTTGTTATGAACCCCGTTGATCACCCCCATGGTGGTGGTGAAGGTAAGACTTCCGGTGGACGTCATCCTGTTTCCCCCTGGGGAAAACCGACCAAAGGTTTCAAGACAAGAAAGAAACATAAAAACTCTGACAATTTTATTGTTAAGAGACGGAAATAGGAGTAAAACGTGTCTAGATCAATTAAAAAGGGACCGTTTATTGCCAAAAGCTTGTTTAAAAAGGTTATTGAACAGAATAAGTCCGGTTCCAAGAAGGCTATGATAAAAACTTTCAGCAGAACCTCCACAATTATTCCAGAAATGGTCGGTTTGACAGTTTCGGTTTACAATGGCAAAACATGGATTCCTGTATATGTAACAGAAAACCTTGTTGGTCATAAACTTGGTGAGTTTTCTCCAACCAGAATGTTCCGTGGACATGCTGGTTCCGATAAGAAATCGAAAAGGTAGGTGAGTGATGGAAGCAAAGAAAGGTTACAAAGCGATAGCTAAGAATTTGCCAATGTCTCCCACTAAAATCAGACCTATTGCTGATAATATTAGAAGGAAACCTTATTCTGAAGCAGTTGCGATTCTTGAGAATCTGCCGAATAAAGGAGCTAAACTTTTAAAGAAAGTTGTCATGTCTGCAGCTGCTAATGCATTGCACCAGAACAACATGCTTGATGAAGATGCCCTTTATATCAAAGAACTGTTAATTGACGGTGGTCCCATTCAGAAGAGAATGTGGCCTCGTTCAAGAGGAAAAGCAGATAGACTGCTTAAAAGATCTTCACATATTTCTGTAGTAGTAGATGAATTAGGAAGTACGGGGGAATAAATGGGACAGAAAGTAAATCCTTACGGTCTCAGACTGGGAATAAATAAAACTTGGAAGTCAAAATGGTATGTTGACCCCAGAGATTATGCTGATTCACTGCATGAAGATCTGGCCCTCAGGAAAGCCCTTATGGACAGTCCTGAAGCTCGCGGTGCTGAGATTGGTGATGTTGAAATTATCAGACAGCCTCAGAGAATTACCATGATGATCTATACTGCAAGACCTGGTGTGATTATTGGTACCAAGGGTGCCAACATTGAAAAGATCGGCCAGCGACTGCAAAAGATGACTGATAAGAAAATACAGGTAAAAATCAAAGAAGTGAAGAAGCCTGAGGCTAACGCACAGATTGTTGCTTTGAATATTGCCCGTCAGCTGAAAGGCCGTGTCGCTTTCAGAAGAGTTCTTAAGATGACTGCATCTAACTCTATGAAAGCTGGAGTTAAAGGAGTCAAAATCAAGGTTTCTGGAAGACTCGGCGGTGCTGAGATGGCCAGAACTCAAGAAGTAAAAGAGGGACGTATTCCTCTGCACACCTTGAGAGCTGATATTGATTATGGTTTTGCAGAAGCAAATACAACCTTTGGTGTTATCGGTATCAAAGTCTGGATTTTTAAAGGCGAAGTTTACGGTCATGAACAGAAAGATGATGCCGGACTTCTGGTGAGTAGAAACCAGAGAGACAAGGCTTCAAGGAGCTAAGAGATGCTGAGTCCAAAGAAAACGAAATATAGAAAACGAATGAGAGGCGGACCTCTTAAAGGGAATGCCACTAGAGGGAACACTATTGCCTTCGGTGAATGTGGACTGGTTGCTATGGATAACAAGTGGATTAGTGCTAGACAGATTGAAGCAGCTCGTGTGGCGATGACACGTCACATCAAGAGAGGTGGGAAAGTCTGGATACGAATCTTCCCGGATATCCCTTATACCAAGAAACCTGCTGAAACCCGAATGGGAAAAGGTAAGGGTAACCCTGAAAAATGGGTTGCTGAAGTTAAACCTGGAACTGTAATGTTTGAAATCGGCGGAGTTGAGAAAGATCTGGCTCATAAGGCTATGATCCTTGCAGGAAGCAAGCTGCCTATTAAAACTAAGTTCGTCTATAAGGAGGCGTAATAGTCATGAAAGAGCGTTTCAATGACCTGTCGGTTGAAGAGCTGATCGCCAAAAAGGACGATCTAAGCAAAAAGCTGCAGAAAATGAGATTTGATATGGTTCTGGGACATGTAGAAAATCGGATGGATAAAAGAAATCTGAGAAGAAGCATTGCTCGTTTGAACACAATGATTAACGAGTTTGATCTCGGAATCAGAAAGGTGTAAGGTAAGTCATGGAAAAAGAGACATCCAAGAAGACAGGAAAGAAAGTCTTCACCGGCGTGGTCGTCAGTGACAAGATGGATAAAACAGTCGTTGTGCAGATTACAACTAAGAAACTCCATCCTTTGTACAAAAAGTACGTTACCAGTTCGGTAAAATATAAAGCACATGATGAAAAGAATGATGCTCATATTGGTGACAAAGTCCGCATTCAAGAATGCAGGCCTGTCAGTAAAGATAAATGCTGGTCTCTTCAGGAAATCCTTGAGAGAGCAGTGTAGCGCTGGAGGGTATAAATGATTCAGGATAATACATATTTGAATGTTGCTGACAACTCTGGTGCTAAAAAAGTTATGTGTATCAAGGTTCTCGGCGGAAGTCATAGAAGATATGCCACTGTTGGCGATATCATTGTAGTTGCAGTAAAAGATGCGATTCCTCATGCTCCCATAAAGAAGGGAGATGTCAGGAAAGCTGTTATCGTAAGAACACACAAAGAGTACAGAAGATCAGATGGTACTTACATCAGATTCGATGACAACGCCTGTGTTATTATAGATGATAAAAGCGCTCCCGTTGGAAAGCGTATTTTCGGGCCCGTTGCAAGAGAACTCAGAGATGCTGATTTTATGAAAATTGTATCCCTGGCACCTGAAGTTCTTTAGGGGAGTATGAAAGATGGCTGAAGTGAAATATAAGATTAAAAAGGGCGATCAGGTAAAGATTATTGCTGGCAAAGACAGTGGTAAGACCGGACGCGTACTTAAGATCCAGAGAGGTACCGGCCGAGCAATAATTGAAGGTTTGAACATGGTCAAAAAGACTGTAAAACCTAAGGCTCAGGGCGACAAAGGCAATATCATTGAAATTGAGGCTGCCATAGATCTCTCAAATGTACAGGTTCTCTGTAAGAAATGCGGTCCAACCAGGATCAGCATTAAAGTTGACGGAGATAGTAAAGTAAGAATTTGCAAGAAATGCGGGGAAGCTTTATAATGGCGGCAAATAAACCTAGATTAAAAACTGTTTATTCAGAAAAAATCGCTCAGGAATTATTTACTGAGTTTGGCTATAAGTCCAAAATGCAGATTCCCAAAGTTGAAAAGATTGTTGTAAGCATGGGTGTTGGTGAAGCAATTACCAACAAAAAGCTTCTTGAATCTGCAGTGGAAGAATTGACACTGATTACCGGTCAGAAAGTCATGAAAACCAAGGCAAGGAGATCTATTGCGAACTTTAAGGTTCGTGAAGGTCAGGAAATTGGTGCTAAAGTAACTCTAAGAGTGATTAAGATGTACGAGTTTCTCGACCGTCTGATCAATATTTCTCTCCCCCGTGTAAAAGACTTTAGAGGAGTTAATCCCAAGGCTTTTGACGGTAGAGGTAATTATTCTCTGGGAATTACAGAGCAGATCATTTTTCCGGAAATTGACTACGATAAGATTGAGCAGATTAACGGTCTGAACGTAGCCATTGTAACTACGGCTAAAACTGATGACGAAGCAAGAACACTTCTTGCCAAATTCGGTATGCCTTTCAGGAAATAGGCCCTTAGGCCTAAGGATAGGAGTTTATAGATGGCAAAAAAATCTATGATCGTTAAGTGTAATAGAAAGCAGAAATTCAGTACTCGTGAATACAACAGATGTCGTATTTGTGGGAGACCTCGTGGATATATGAGGAAGTTTGAGATGTGTAGAATCTGTTTTCGAAAACTTGCTAACGAAGGTATGATTCCCGGCGTTACGAAATCGAGCTGGTAGGAGAGTATTATGAGTGTTTCAGATCCTGTAGCGGATATGCTCACAAAGATTAGAAATGCCAGCAGGGCTAAATTTGAGAAGGTCGATATTGTTCCTTCCAAGCTCAAGCTGGAAATTATTAAAATTCTGAAGAATGAAGGTTTCGTCAAGAATTTCAAAAAAGTGACTCAGGATGACGAGAGTGTTATTCGTGTCTTTTTGAAATATGATGATCAGGAAAATCCAATTATTCATGGAATCCAATCTGTATCTACTCCCGGTAGACGGGTTTATACAGGTTACAAGGATATTCCCCGTGTATTAAATGGATTCGGTACAGTGATTGTTTCTACTTCAACTGGAGTGACAACTGGCAAGAAAGCCACTGTCGGGAAAGTCGGTGGTGAGATCATCTGTAAGGTCTGGTAAGGGGGAGAATTAATGTCTCGTATAGGTTTAAAACCAGTATCAGTCCCTAAGGGTGTCACTGTTGCTGTAAAAGACAATATACTGACCGTTAAAGGAGCCAAGGGTGAATTGACCCAGGCTTACGAGCCTGAAGTCAGCTTTGAACTCAAGGGTGATTCGGCTATAGTCAGCAGAAGAGATGATACCAAAAGAGCCAAGTCAATGCATGGCCTTTACCGAAAACTGTTGGAAAACATGGTAGAAGGTGTTTCCACTGGATTTTCAAAATCTCTTGTTATCAATGGAGTTGGTTACAGGGCAGAAAGCAGAGGTAAAAGTCTTTTTCTGAACCTGGGATTTTCAACCCAGATCGAATATGTTCTTCCCGAAGGGGTGAGCGTTACTTCAGAGGGTAATAAGGTTACTGTTTCTGGTATATCCAAGGAACTAGTAGGACTTGTTGCCAGTGAAATCCGTGGACTTAGACCTCCCGAACCTTATAAAGGTAAGGGGATTAAATACGAAACAGAACATGTCAGACGTAAAGTCGGTAAGTCTGGTGTTAAATAGGTTGTAAATTATGGATAGAATTAAAGAAAAGCAAGCTAAACGGTTGCAGAGAAAAAAACATGTTCGGAAAAAAATATCCGGAACTGCTGATAGGCCCAGACTGACTGTTTTTAAAAGCAACAAAAATCTTAATCTCCAGGTAATTGATGACGTTAAGGGTCACACCATCGTCAGTGCCTCTACACTGGAAAAAGATCTTACTGCAATTAAAGTTAACGTCGAAGGTGGAGCTCAGCTTGGTAAGGTCATCGGCGAAAGAATGAAAGCAGTAGGAATCAATGCAATAGTATTTGACCGTAACGGTTTTATGTACCATGGTATTGTTAAAGCAATTGCTGAAGCAGCCAGAGCCGAAGGCATTCAGTTTTAAGAGGTAAACTATGGCGTATGAAAAAAGAAACAGAGAAGAAAAAGAATTTACCGAAAAGTTAATCAAGCTGAATCGTGTTTCAAAAGCTGTAAAAGGTGGACGAAAAATGTCTTTCTCCGCACTGATGGTTGTCGGTGATGGTAAAGGCCGCGTTGGTTTTGGATTCGGTAAAGCTAATGATGTAGCTGAAGCAATCAGAAAGAGTGTTGAAAAGGCTAAGGGTAACCTCAGAACCATTCCTCTCAAGAAGAATACAATTCCCCATGAGATTCTGGGTGAGTTCAAAAGTGCTTCTGTATTACTGAAACCTGCTGCACCCGGTACTGGTATTATTGCTGGTGGTCCTGTTCGTGCGGTAATGGAAGCTGCAGGCATTCATGATATTCTGTCCAAGTCTCTTGGCTCCAAGAATACCATGAATATCGTTAAGAGCGTTTTCAACGGTCTGGATAATCTGTTCGATGCTAAAGCCGTTGCAAGCGGTCGTGGTAAGAACATAAGTGAACTGTGGGGTTAATATGGCTAAGAAAATTCGTGTTAAACTTGTACGCAGTACAATAGGCCGCAAGCCCCAACAGAGGAAAACAGTCAAGGCCCTTGGTCTTGGTAAGCTCAATTCTGTTGTTGAGAAAGAGGTTAACCCTTCTGTTCTCGGTATGGTTCAGTCCATTTCACACCTCGTTGAAGTAGAGGAGATGGAATAGATGAATAACATTTTTGTACTTAAAGCCCCTCAGGGTGCTAACAGAAAGAAAAAAGTTCTCGGAAGAGGGCATGGTGCCGGTACTGGTAAAACATCCGGTCGAGGTCACAAAGGTCAGAACTCCCGATCCGGTGGCAATGTTCGCCCTGGATTTGAGGGTGGGCAGATGCCTCTGTATAGAAGAGTGGCAGCAAGAGGTTTCTCGAACTATATGTTCAAGAAGACTGCTGTTCCTGTGAATCTGTTCCTATTGGAAAAGAATTACAGTGACGGCGAAATTGTTTCAATGAAAACGCTGCTGGAAAAAGGCCTGATCAAAAAATCCGAGAAGAGTATAAAAATACTTGGAAATGGTGAGCTGAGTAAAAAGCTTGACGTCCAAATTGAAAAAGTTTCCGCTGGTGCAGTTGAAAAGATTGAGAAAGCCGGTGGAAAAGTAGTTAAAAATCCAAATCAGGAATAGTTGGTAATTTATGGCTGGTAATCCACTCTACGACATGTTTAAAGTAAAAGAGCTCAGGATGAAGATCTTTTTTACTCTGGGAATGCTGATAGTATTCAGATTAGGCGCAATCCTGCCCATACCGGGCATTGATGCTTCTGCACTCAGGCTCTATTTTCAGAATCAGGCATCAAGCGGTTCGGCAATGGGAATTACAGAATATCTTGACTTTTTTGCTGGAGGAGCCTTTAAAAACTTCTCTATCTTTATGCTTGGTATAATGCCCTATATTTCCATGTCCATTATCATGCAGCTTCTGCTGCTTGTGTTTCCTCGTTTAAAGAAAATTGCCGAGGAAGATGGCGGTAAAAAGAAAGTTCAGAAACTGATTCGTTACGGAACTGTAGTTGTATGTATCATTCAGTCTTATGCTGTAACCGTATATGCCAGCAGAATCCCTGATGCTATCATCCCGTCCATGTTTGGGTGGAAGTATACCGTTGTTGCCATGTTAACTGTAACAACCGGTACCATGTTCCTGATGTGGATTGGTGAGCAGATCAATGCCAAAGGAATTGGTAATGGTATTTCATTACTGATTTTTGCCGGTATTGTAGCTAGAATGCCTGGTGCATTCAGCATTTTGGGTAAAGAAATCCGTAGTGGAAATCTAAACCCTGTATTTGTAATTTTCGCTCTATTGATGTTTGTGGGTATCATTATGCTGGTGATTTACGAACAACAAGGGCAGAGAAAAATCCCTGTGAATTATGCGAAGAGAGTAGTTGGTCGGAGGATTTATGGTGCACAGAACACCTATATACCCATCAAGATCAACCCCAGCGGTGTAATCCCCGTTATCTTTGCTTCCTCTATTCTGACATTCCCCCTTCAGATAGCTGGTACACTCGGAAGCACTAGTAAAGCTTGGTCACAGGTTGCCAGTTGGCTCAGGCCTAATGGTGGACCTTATCTGGTTTTATATGCACTGTTAATTATCTTTTTTGCTTACTTTTATACCCAGGTTTCTATGAATCCTATTGAAATTGCTAGGCAAATAAGAGAGAATGGCGGTTCAATCCCGGGAATCCGGTCGGAAAACATGGAAGGGTATCTGACAAAGATACTCAACCGTATTGTACTTCCCGGATCAATGTTCCTGGCATTGATAGCTTTGATTCCTTCCTTTATCATTAACCTGTTTGGATTCCCACAGCAGGTTGCCTACTTGATGGGAGGTACTTCGTTGTTGATTATGGTCGGTGTTGACCTTGACACAATGAGTCAGATTGAGGGCCATCTTAAGATGCATCACCATGATGGACTCGTGAAACGAGGGAAACTTAAAACAAGGAATCTTTGAGAGGTATATTATGAAGGTTAGAGCAAGTGTTAAACCTATTTGTGATAAATGTAAGGTTATCAGAAGACGTGGTGTCCTGAGAATCATATGTGAAAACCCTAAGCACAAACAGAGACAGAAGTAGGAGGTCCATAAGTGGCTCGTATTGCAGGTATTGATCTGCCCAACAAGCATGCAGATATTGCATTGACATATATCTTCGGTATAGGTAGAACCTCTGCTAAAGAAATCTGTGCAAAGACAGGTGTAGATCCAGAAAAACGAATCAATGAACTCTCAGGTGAAGAAGTCAATGAGCTGAGAAAATTGATCGAAAGTGAATATAAGGTTGAGGGTCGTCTGAGATCTGAGGTTGCTTTGAATATCAAACGACTAATGGATATCGGATGTTACCGGGGTCTTCGCCATAGAAGAAGTCTGCCCGTTAACGGACAGAGAACCAAAACTAATGCCCGAACCCGTAAGGGGAAGGTCAAAACCGTTGCTAAGAAAAAGAAATAGAACGGTTGGAGGTTTAAAAATTGGCTAAGACAAAGAAAAAGAAAGAAAAGAAAAATATATTTGAGGGTAATGTTTATATTCAGGCTACCTTCAATAATACTATCGTAACCATTACTGACTTGAAGGGAAATGCAGTTGCATGGAGTAGTGCTGGATCCCTGGGTTTTAAGGGTGCTAAAAAATCTACTCCCTATGCCGCTCAGACTACAGCCGAAACAGCAGCCAACAGAGCCCTTGATTTTGGGCTTCAGGAAGTTAACGTTTTTGTTAAAGGTCCTGGTGTCGGTCGGGAATCTGCGATCAGATCCTTGGGTGGACTTGGTCTTCGGGTGAAATCTATCAGGGATATTACTCCAATTCCTCATAATGGATGCCGTCCTAAAAAGAGCAGAAGAGTATAATACCTAAAAGCAGGTGGAACAAATACCGGTTTGATACTTCAAACCGGTTGTTCGCTTATTTGTAGTAAGGAGCATAAATGGCACGTAAAAACCTATTGAAGGGATTTAAACGACCAAAAGGAATCACCTTTGAACATGGTGAGCAAGAATCTGGTTATGGTAAATTTATGGCTTACCCTTTTGAAAGAGGATATGGAGCAACAATCGGTAATTCATTACGTCGGATTTTGCTTTCTTCTATTCAGGGATACGCCATAACAGCAGTGAGAATTACAAGCTACAATAAAGATGGTAATGCTCATGTTATAACCAGTGAATTTGAATCCATTCCTGAAGTCGTTGAAGATACACCCGAATTGATAAGCAATTTAAAATCTCTGCAATTAAGCCTTCCTGAAGACATTGAAGAGAAGACAATCCTTGTTGAGTGGAAAGGGATTGGCGTCATGACTGGTGCAGATCTTGAAAAAGATGGTATCACAGTGACCAACAAAGACCTCAAGATTTGTACCTTGATGGAAAATGCTGATCTCGAATTCGAAATTCAGATAGACCTTGGAAGAGGCTATGTTCCTTCTGAACTGAATGATAAATATATTGAAGTTGTAGGGACAATCCCTATTGATTCAATCTTTTCCCCCATCAGGAAAGTAAGGTATGAAGTTGAGAATACTCGTGTCGGTCAGAGGTCTGACTATGACAAATTGATCCTTGAAATCTGGACCGATGGTACAATTTCACCTGAGGACGCTCTTGCAGAGTCAGCCAAAATTGCTAAAGACCATTTCACTATTTTTATCAATTTTGATGAAGACGATGTGGTTGGAGATGATGAAGTTGATGAGGAAGAAGAGAGAGTTAAAGCTCTTTTAGACACTCCTGTTGAAGAACTCGAATTGTCAGTACGCTCAAGTAATTGTCTAAAAAATGCAAACATCAAAACAATTGGTGATTTAACCAGAAGAACTGAAGAGGATATTGCTAAAACCAGAAATTTTGGTAAAAAATCTTTGATGGAAATTAAAGAAAAGCTGAAAGAATGGAATCTCTCTTTAGGTATGGTTGATTATAGTGTTTTGAAAAAAACAATTAAACTTGAGAATAATAAGGAAGAATAGTCATGCATAACCGAATTGGTTTTAATAGGCTCGGCCGTAAAGCCAGTCATAGAAGAGCTCTTCGTAGAAACATGGTCACTTCTCTCTTTAAACACGAGAGAATCCAGACCACTAAAGCGAAAGCACTTGAAATCAGAAAAACAGCCGAAAAGATGATTACCAGAGCAAAAGAAGACTCTGTGCATAATCGTCGGATCATAGCCAAGAATATTGCTAATAAAGATATTCTGAACAAATTGTTTACTGAAATTGCACCCCGTTTTACAGAAAGGCCCGGTGGATATACAAGAATTCTTAAAATGGGATTCAGAAAAGGCGATGCTGCTGAAATGGTTCTCCTGGAACTTGTTGAAAAAGCAGATAAGTAAAGAAAAACAAAAGAATCCTGACTGAGGATTTGATATATGAAAGAGACGTTAAAATTACTTTTAATGAATCCCTAATGTAAAGTTTAATTCGTTTCGATATTAGTAAGGAAGGTTTCTCTCCTCAAGGAGCGATATCTTCCTTATTTTTTTGGGTAAACAAAATTAAATGCGAATAATCTATAAGATTCTAACAGCTTTATTTATCTCTTTAATCCTGATAAGCACGCTAGCATATTTTGCTTTCACAGGAGCCTTCACACAGATTGAAACTCAATATTTCAGTCAGCGCGTGATCGAAGGGCAGAGGGATAGGCTGGCGCAGAACAATGAACTTGTTCTTCAGTATCATGCTGCCAATATAGAACGCATTAATAGTATTCTGGAATTAAGCTATTTAAAAAATGTTTATGATCCCAGTCAGGAACGTTCCGACATAGTCGATCGTTCAAATTTATTTGGCAGACTGTCAGATGAGCTTGCAGGGTTTCAGTATATAAGAATCATTGACCAGAACAAATTGAATATTCTTTATAGCACTAATGATGCTGACATTAAACAAAAAGACAGTAATCGAATACTCTATAAACAATGGAAAGAAAGCCCTGATTATACTGCTCCCATCCAATATGAGGATTCTAAAGATTCCATTCCTCAGACAATTTATGATCCATCAAGCAGCCGGATTCTATATTCCTTTCCCGCCGTGGATCAGTACGGTTTGTTTAAGGGTACTGTTGTTCTGGAGTTTTCCATATCGGGCCTCCAGAACTATCTTTACAGACAGGGTGGAATTTCAGATGTCAATAGAGTCCAGATTCAGGATCTGGACATCCTGATCTATAATATTACAGCAGACCAATTTGACCTGTTAAGAGACAATATAAACCGCTTTAGATCTCTCGCAGGAGAATCGAATTTTATTCAGAAAGCTGCAGATAGTGAGGGCTCCGATTATTATCTGATCCAGGCTGTGGATAATCATGGATCATTATCTATGGCAGTCATCCCCGGTCAGGACCTTGTTCTAAACAATGAATTCCGAATACTACTTCTACTTTCACTTTTTATTACTCTGTTTTTGATGCTGTTTCTGATATTTAATGTTAAACAAAATCAGGAACTTATACTTAAAAAGAAAATCAAGAAGTTTCAATTGACCTTTCTCAAAGATCTTCTAGATGCAGAAGATGAGCTGAATTGGGACAAATATGAAATAGAACTCAGATCACGGAAAGATGAAGTCCGTAAAGAACTTCTCAAAGACCTTTCCGGTAAATTTAAAAAAAATAAACTGGCTGAAATTGATCAGTTATTGGATAAGAGCTGGGATGAGATCATAAGAGTTTTGATCAGCAAGAAAGATGAGCAGAAGGAAGAGCCCAGTTTTACTGTAAGTGATCTAGAAAAAATGATTAAATCTGCTCTCAGTAATGCCCATTTTACTGTTCAGAATGCTGAAGTTCAGAATGTAAGTCAAATTTCTTCTCAGGGATCGGCTCCAAAAACTGGAATAAGACAAATGCAACCTGTCGATGTTGTTGATGTTGATGATGAAGAACTCGATGAACTCGATGAACTCGATGAGGTTCATGATGCAGGAAATCTGGGAGAGCCCATTGCTGTTGAAGAACTGGATGAGTTGGATGATGCCGAGGAGATGGATGAGCTCGAAGAACTTGACGAAGAGTCTTCTTCTGAAAGCCCGGCACAACCGGTAGATGTTGAAGTACTTGATCAGCTGGATGATGTTGAGGAACTGGATGATCTGGAAGAATTGGATGAAGTACCAGAGGCTGCTGTTGATAATAATGATGGAATAGAATCTCTCAAAGAACCTGATGATGAGTTCATAGAAGTAGATAAAGAGTCTGACCTTGTATTGGAACCTTATATCAATCCATTAGACCTTGATTCATCGGAAGAATCTGAATCCACCGACGATGCTGAGATCCTCGAAGAACTTATAGACCTCGGAGAATCAATTAAACCCGAGCCTACCGGATTATTGGAAGATCTGGATTCGAGGGCAGAGAAAGGAGAATCAGATCTTCAGGATTCCATGATGATTGATCTTGATGAGGTCAATAGTGGTTTCAGCATCCGAGGATTAGTTGAATCCATGGATGTGGATCAAATCTCTCGAAACCTCGAAATACGGTATAACCAGTTTCTGAATGAGGATGAGGCCAACCAAGAGGGTAAAGCCGTTCTTGATGAACTTAATGTTGTTGAGGAAGTTCAGGAATTGCCAGTTGAGAATGTCGATATGGAAGATCTGGATAAACTCCCGGTTGCCTATGATGATGATCAGCAGGAAGAGGATCTTATAGAATTGGATTTTCATGACGATCTTTCTCTTTTCGGTTTAGATCTAACAGGTGGATATCCGATCAATCAGGAAAAAATCAGGGAAAAGCATATTCAGATGGAGAGCATAAATAATGTTGAATCAGTAGGCATTGAAGTAGCTTTGATTGAAGAGCCTCAAGAAACCGAGTTTCTTGATGATAAAGGGCTGATAGAGTTAGATACTATCAGTTCCAAAGACTATTACGGTGAAACTGATTCCTCAATGGATTATAATTCAAATGGATCAGCAATAGTTTCTGATCTGGAACATGATCAGAGAGGGGATGATGGCATGAAAAGTAAAGATAGCTTAGATATTTCCCCATCGGATGAGATAGAGCCGAGAGACAATCTTGAAAACCTTGATGAGTTGGAAGAGCTGATAGAATTGGAAGACGTCGATGAGTTGGATGATCTCGAGGATATCGAAGACATCGAGGAATTGGATGATCTCGAGGAAGGTGATGATCTTGAAGAGTTGGAAGATCAGGATAAGATTGAAGATCCGGCTGATGTCGTAAAAATAGATTTTGCCGCATATTTACAGAAGGCTGGAATTGAATTTGAAAAAGAAGTTCTCCCCGAAAGTGAATCCGAAGAAGAGATTCTGGATGGCAAGATTACTTCTGAATCTTTTATGCAGGGAATGGATAGCCTGGTTCAAAACCTTGCCGAAGATCTCCTACCTCAAATCAGTGATGATGACTTGGATATCGATGAATATTCAATCAGAGATGAGGTTTTCAGTCTTAAAATGACCGAAGAAGGTTTGGATTTTGACAAATTTCGGAGTCATTACCGGTCTGGATCTCTTGGTTTGCTGAAATCCCTTCGTGACTTGACCCGTGAATACAAGGCTCTTAGTGGTATCCTCATGAAAAAAGTCAATAATAGATTGGTCACAGTACATTCAATCGGTATCAATGAAGATGGTGTTGATAGTCTGTCTTCTGCAAATATACCTGTAGTCCTGAATCAACTGACCAGTGAGAGGGGTATTGTTTTCATTAAAAACAAAGACCACTCTTCCCTGGAACATTGTTTTGCACATCCCGATTTCAGACTTTTTAAATGCTGGGTTTTCATGCCTTTGGTCAGTAATGAAGGATTTGAATATATCTTCCTTGGCTATAAGGATTCATCTCAATCTCTCCTGGGAGAATTGTTTGGATAATGGATAGTTCCCTTCTGTAATTCCCTGCTGATTTATAGATTTTGACTCAAATACTTAGACTTGACAAATAGGTCTTTACTTATATAATCATAATATCTTGTAAAATTAGGGGGAAATATGGATCTTGTATATAAGATAGCTCTTCCCCTCGTTGGAATAGTAATCGGTTGGACAATACGATGGCTTTATGCCAGATATCAACTTTCTTCTTCAGAACAAAAATCGTTAAGAGTTAAACAGGACGCAGTTAAAGAAGCAGAACAGGAAAAGAAATCAATCTTACTGGATGCACAGAATCAGATAATGAAAGAACGCCGTCAACTGGAAAAAGAAAACCGGGACAGACGGAACGATATTCAGAAATATGAAAGACGAGTGCAACAGAAAGAGGATAATCTTGATAACAAAACTGCCACGCTTGAACGCAGTCAGGCTTCCCTAAACGAACAGGAAGCGGTTCTTGTAAAAAGAGAAGAAAATGTCGCAGAGGAAGAAGTCCGCTGGCAGGCAGAATTAGAACGAATTTCAGGTTTAACCAAAGACGAGGCGAAGAAATTAATCATACAGAGTCTGGAAAATGAAGCAAAGCATGATGCCCAGGTATTGATTAATAAAATTGAACAAGAAGCAAATCTTACTGCTGATAAGAAGGCCCGTGATATTGTTGTCACGACAATTCAGAGGTTGGCCACTGATGTGAGTACGGAAATTACCGTTACCTCCGTCAGTCTGCCCAATGATGAAATGAAAGGGCGGATTATTGGCCGTGAAGGTCGGAACATCAGAACACTTGAGACTCTTACCGGTGTGGATATCATCATTGATGATACTCCTGAAGCGGTGGTGATCTCCTGTTTTGATCCGATCAGGAAAGTAATTGCAAAAATTGCATTGGAGCGTTTGATCGCTGACGGCAGAATCCATCCCGCAAGGATAGAAGAAGTCGTTCAGAAGGTGACGAAAGAGATCAGTCAAACCATTTATGAAGAGGGTGAAAAAGTCCTCTTTGATCTGGGGATTCACAATGTCAGGCCTGAGGGCATCAGGGCATTGGGGAGACTGCATTTCAGGACGAGCTATGGTCAGAATGTTTTGTCTCACTCGAAGGAAGTTGCCGTTATTGCAGGCATGATTGCTTCCGAAGTGGGAGCCGATGCCGAAATTGCCAAGAGAGGCGCTCTTCTCCATGATATTGGTAAGGGTCTGGAAACTGATGGCGATGTGAATCATGCGGAACTGGGTGCTGAACTCTGTAAACGTATGAATGAAGATCCCCGGATCATCAACGCAGTTGCGGCCCATCATAATGATGTGGAAATTAATTCTGTAGAAGGAATCCTTGTTCAGGTGGCAGATGCCATTTCGGCAGCCAGACCTGGTGCAAGGCGTGAAACTTTGGACAACTACATCAAGCGATTGGAAAATCTTGAAAAGATTGCCATGAGTTTTGAGGGTGTTGAAAAAGTATTCGCCATTCAGGCAGGACGTGAACTGAGAATTATGGTCAACAATGATAAAATTGATGACTCAAAGGCTCAGATCCTGGCTAAGGATATTGCGAAACAGATTGAAAATGAACTTAAATATCCCGGACGCATCCGGGTCACCATTATTCGCGAAACGCGGGCTGTTGAATACGCCCGATAGGAAGTGAACTTTGGCGAGTGAAATACGCGCCCTTATTCTGGGAGATGTTGTTGGATCTCCCGGGAGCAGGGCGCTCTTCTTTGGACTTAAAACTCTCATAAAAGAAACAAGAGCCGATCTGATTATCGTCAATGGGGAAAATGCCGCATCTGGATTCGGAATGATGCCTGATGATGTACATAGGTTGTTGACCTCCGGTGCCGATGTCATTACCAGCGGGAATCACATCTGGCAGAAGAAGGAGATCCTTCCAGTCCTTGATAGTGAAGAACGTCTTCTCAGGCCTGCTAATTATCCACCAGGCGTTCCAGGGCATGGATTCTGTATCCTTGAGAAGAAAAGGCAGAGAGTCGCAGTCATGAACCTCCTTGGTAGGTCACGGATGGGATTTAATGGCTTGTGCCCGTTTCAAACAGGGAAAAAGATTCTTCAGCAGCTTCAAGGAAAGGCGGATGTTTTTATCCTGGATTTTCATGCCGAAGATCCAATGGAAAAGGAAGCCCTTGCCTGCTATCTGGACGGCCAGTTGAGCCTCATTTTTGGAACACACACTCACATACAAACCGCAGACGAAAGAATCCTCCCCGGTGGTACAGGTTACATTACCGATATTGGAATGGTTGGTCCTATGGACAGTGTCATTGGATCAGATCCTCAACAGAGCATTCGACGGAGTCTCTCCCAGCTGCCTCTGAAAATGGAAGTCATTGATAATGAAGCTCTTATCTGCGGACTTTCTGTTGTGATTCAAGACGGTAAGACAGTCCAGATCGATCGGATCAGGCAATTTCCAGAATCATGAAAAAGATTCGTCTTCTTGTTAAACTTCGTCAGGTCTTTCCCGAATATACTGAAAAAGAGTTGTTTGCATCCATCCTCTGCGGTGAGGCCCTGGTCAACGGTGCCGTCATCCGTGATTCAAAGGCTCTGATTCCCCTGGATGCCGCTCTTGATCTTCGAAAAAAGAAATATGTCTCCCGGGGCGGATTTAAGCTTGAAAAGGTTTTGAAACTATGGGATCTGCCTGTGAGGGAAAAGATCATTATTGATGCGGGTTCATCTACGGGAGGATTTACTGATTGTCTTCTTCAAAACGGGGCATCCACCGTGTATGCTGTGGATGTGGGGTATAATCAACTGGATTATTCTCTGAGGACAAATACGGCTGTCATCGTCATGGAAAAAACCAATATTATGAGTGTAGAGTCGCTGGACCCAAAACCCGATTGGGCAGTGGCAGATCTTTCTTTCAGATCTCTCAGGTCGGCAGCCTCGCATATCCTCGGGCTGACTGTTGATTCAAGGCTTATTGCTCTGATGAAACCTCAGTTTGAACTGGATGATCCTGATGAAGATTTTGATGGCATTGTCCGGGATCACCGGCAAATTATGGAAATATGTAAAAAAGTAATACTGGAAATGGCCCAGGAGGGAGCTTTTGTACAAAAGGTGGCCTTGTCTCCCGTCACTGGCCGCAAAGGAAATCAGGAACTGCTGTTCGATGTAACAGGACAAAGGGTTCAATCCTTTGATCCGGAAAAAATCCTATCTAATCTGGAACTGGATTTTTTGAATCGGACCTGATTTTATTTCATGAATGTCAGGGAGTGTTCTGAAAAGATTCCCGGCTCAGCGCTTCACCTATAAAAAAACCTTCACCCCCCAGATACTCCCTCACCACCCCTTCGATCAGGATCTGAACATCTTTGATGTTGGGAAATTCAGTAGAGGTATACCCACTCTGCTTCAATTGAGGCACGTAACCCTCTCT
>NZ_JAQIBL010000309.1 GCF_027859075.1 Oceanispirochaeta sp.
ATTCCTTCTTTCAGCCCGGCATTAAGTGGTTTCTCAGCCTGGCCATGATGATGGGACGCCTTGAAATTTATACGGTGATGGTACTATTCATACCTCATTTCTGGAAAAAGCTTTAATTAATAAAATAATTAACCCACAAACAGCTTGATAGTTCCGATAAGGGTTCCCAGAATGACAAACATTCGAAAGGGCCTTTCAGGGATGACCCGGACCAATTTAAGCCCCAGAAACAATCCAAGAAGAATAAAGGGAGACAGAAACAGTGAGATTTTCAGTGTTTCCCAGGTCAATGACTCCCAGACAAAGAGATGTATAGGGATTTTTATAAGATTCACGATAAAAAAGAAGACAGCTCCAGTGCCTATAAACACCTTTTTGGGCAGATTCATGGAAAGGAGATAGAGGGCCATGATCGGCCCCGCCGCATTCCCCATTATGGTGGAAATCCCCCCGGTGAATCCCGCAGCCCCGTGGGCAGCCCAATGATCAGGAAGTATCAGGTTTCTGCTTGAATACTCCTTATAAATCATCAGCATCAGACAAATCAAGATAAAGACGGCCATCACAAAAATAAAAATCCTGTCCGGCACCATCTGACCCAGAAACATTCCAGCAGTTAATCCCAACAATGTTGAGGGGAGGAGCTGCTTCAGATAGGACCACTTAATGCTTTTTCTGTAGATATACACCGAAAAGAGGTCTCCCAGAAGAAGAAGGGGCAACACTGTAGATGAGGAGGCCTTCCCACCAAAGTAAGAGGCAAAAATGGGAATCACGATGATACTGATTCCTCTGAGACCGGCTTTATTTCCACCTATAGTGAGGGCACAGAGAGCCAGGATTAGCCAATCCTGTCCTGACAGAGTTTCAATTAACAATAGTATTTCCCTTATTCACGTATACCTGCGGGCAATGGCCTGAACAGAGCCTTTGTAACTGCCCCCGAAAAGATTAAGATGATTGAGCATATGATACAGATTATACAGATCCCGCCTTTCCGGATAACCCGGGTCCAGGGGCCATTCCTTCTCATAGGCTCTATAGAAAGAGGGCTCAAACCCTCCGAAAAGTTCGGTCATGGCCAGATCCGCTTCCCTGTGGCCATAATAGGGGGCAGGATCTAGAATCCAGGCCTTCCCGTCGGGACCACAGATAAAATTGCCCGACCAGAGATCGCCATGGAGCAGACTGGATCTGCCCTCCCCGCAGGGAATGAGGACCTGGTCCAGATGCAACATGACTCTTTCCAACTGGGAGACCATGTCCCTGTCGACACGTCCTTTATCCCTGGCCATCTTCAGCTGATACTCCAGACGGCATATTCTGAAAAACTCAATCCAGCTCTCTATAGGTGAATTGAGCTGCCGACTGGCTCCAATATAATTGTCAGAATCAAATCCACAGCAGATTCGTCGGTCATTTTTATGAAGCAAAGCCAGAGAGCGCCCGAAGTCTTCCCAAAAAGAGCTTTGTCTGCTTCCAGGGGCGAGATATTCCATCAGAAGGAATGAAAAAGCCCCCTCTGTACCACCGGAAAAGACTTCTGGTACACCCGGTGCTCCCCTGCACTGTGCCAGGGCCTTCAGTCCGGCGGCTTCCTGCAGAAACATATCCTGGGAGACGGCGGTATTCCTTTTTATAAAAATCTGCCGCCCGGTGGACAGAGTCAGGACGGAGCAGCTGCTGATGCACCCGCCGCCGATGCTCCTTTCGGTTCTAACCATTATGTCAGTTCCCGCCAGGGCTTCCAAAGCCTCCTGAAGTGATCCGTACCAGGGAAAAGGTGTCATGTCAGCCTAATCTCTCTTTCAATTTGTCCACCAGAACCCGGCAGCTTCTGTCTACTATTTCATACACAGCCTCAAATCCCTCGGGTCCTCCGTACCAGGGATCGGGAACATCCGTCCCACCCTGGGGGTCCCATTCTCTCATAAGATGAATTTTTTCCTCATGATGAGATGTAGCATAAGCCCTGATGTCTTTTAGATTAGACTTATCCATGGGAATAATCAGATCGTATTCATCAAGATCGGAAGGCTCAAATCTTCGGGAATAATGATCGATGATCACCCCATGATCCTGAGCGGTTCGGCGCATTCTGGGGTCGGCGGGATCTCCTAAATGCCAGGTCCCCATCCCGCAGGATTCGGTCAATATATTCAGCCCCGCTTCTTCTGCTCTTTTTTCAAAAATAGCATGAGCCAGTGGAGAGCGGCAGATATTACCCAGACAGACAAACATAACTTTTAAATCGGACATGTATTTATTATATAGAGAGTATACTGACAGGGTAAAGGCTAATTAGAATCAATCAGAGCTGTGCTGTTTTTCTGATCTTTTCCTGATATAGTTTTTGATCTGCCAGTGACATGAGTTCTGATATTGAAGAGTTCTTATTCTCACTATACAGGACCATACCGAAACTACAGGAAATTTTATATTGCTGGGGATCATTTAGATTCAGTTCTTCTTCAGCCTTGTGGAGCCTCTGATGAAGAACCTGCATAAAGTTTTCCGGAATCCCGGCAAATACAGCCACAAACTCATCTCCCCCCAGCCGGGCAATGATATCACTTTCTCTTGAAGCAGTTCTAATTATTTTACTGATAGAAATAATGGCATGATCTCCCTGATTATGGCCAAATTGATCGTTGATTGTTTTTAATCCGTCCAAATCTCCAAAAAGGAGAATCAGATCACTTTTATCCTGGCGTACGGTTTCCAGAACCTGTCCTGCCAGATCCATAAATCCACGACGATTATATAGGCCTGTCAGTTCATCCTTGTAGGATAAGTGCTCCAGCGTCTTATTGGCTGTTTCCAGGCCCTGATAGGCTTTTTTCAACTGTTTTTCTGCATAATTTCTCTCTTCAATTAAACGGATCTGTTTTAAGGAAGAGGCTGTTTGAAAGCTCAATGCATCAATAAAGACTCCATCATGGACTGATAACTCTTTTTTGAAAACAAAAAATATAATACCCCAATAATAATCTGTGGTAACAAGAGGCCTGAATAGAAGAGTACCTTTTTCCCAGACATACTTCAGTTCTGAAGGAATCAAAACAGATCCCTTATATTTGAGAGGTAAATTGATTTTCCCCTCTGTTTTGGAATAAAAATATTCGAGAGAATATTCATCCACAGGAGCCCCCGGGTTCAATAAAGAAATACCGCAGACATCTACATTATACTGCCTTAATTCCAGGTCAAGGAGCTCTCTGATTTCATCAAAATTTGAAACACTGATCATTTTGTTGGACATGGTATTCAATTTCCGCATCAGATAATCCCCCCTCACTCTTCTACTGGTAAGAGAATATTCGGACTGTATATGAATCATGACCCTCAACTGATGCCAGACCTTCTCAAAACCGTCTCTCTCTTCAGCTTTTAAATCAGGAAGGATCATTTGCCGCTGTCTTGATAAAAAGTCCTGCATTTTTCTGGTTGAAAATCCCTGAAACTGCTGATCCCTGAATTGATCCATCAGTGGTTTATATTTAAACATTGACTCAATAAAACAATGATCGCTGTCATTTTTAATATCCCGGAACATTTGTTTGATGAGAAAATCTTTTTCTTCACTACTACTTTTAGAAAGTAAAAAAGGATGTAATGGAAGGATCTCCTTTTTCATGGTCTTATCAATTGTATTTAAACTGACATTCACAATCATATCAGGAATACAGCCGCAGGACTCTCTGAATACAGGTTTTACCGGTAACACAATGTCTTCAGGAAGGACGTCTCCCTGAATAAGGCGTATGAGATTTGTATAGGCTTCCTGACCCAATTTATGAATCTGCTGGTCCTGAGTTGTGATTCCGGGTTGTATAGAGATCGCGTCATCTGAATTATCAAAACCAGTGAGCGCCAGATCATTGGGAAGTGAGACTCCCAGCCTGTTCAGTTCCATCACAGCAGCCGATGCCATGGTATCACAGCTGAAGGCAGCAGCGCTTATCCTTGAATCTTTTAATAACTTATATATTTCTCCGGCAGCTAAATATCCTGACTCAGGAGTAAAATCACCTTTTATTATTAAATCCTGGTCATAAAGAATGTGATGCTCCAACAAGGCGTCCTTATAACCTCTAATCCTGTCAACTGCCTCGGGATGAGTTTCGGGTCCATGAATATACGCAATGCGGGAGTGTCCGTGTTCTTCAATCAGATGCAAAACCATCTCTTTCATACCCTGATAATTATCAATACCCAGGTTATGATGACCTTTGACCCGATAAGCAATATTTATCAGGGGTTTAGAAGAAAACTGATTCAAAAAACTTCTGACTTTTTCTTCTGAAATGAATTGTCCCAACCCTCCACCGTAGACAATGAGCCCATCCACATCCTTATTAGAAGCCAGATTATAAAGTTTATATTGTATATTTCCACGAACATCACTGCCCAGTAAACTTACAACCCGATCGCCATTAGATTCAGCAATTGTGCGCACTCCATCTAAAAGAGTTTTACCAAGAGGGTAGGAAATATGTGGTATTAGCAAAGTGATTGTCAATAAAAATCCTTTTACTTATTATAGTTATGATTATATACCATAGTTTCTCCGGATGACAGGAAATGCAAGATTGTCATGTTCCGGGGAAATAAAAATCAGCTTGAAAGCATGCTGGTCAAAGATTCAGCAAGGGTATGCCATATTTTGAGACGTTTTTCATCATCATTCTCCAGAAGGGTCACTCTGAAACCAGGCAGATCTGTACAAAAACCGCTGAGAGGAACTGTACAGAGACCTGTGGCACCAAGCAGATTATAAACTAGTTTCTTATCCGGAGCGGCTCTGGACATCGGTTCCCTTAAAAATTCTTCTACAAGAGGAGGCATTTCCAGTGTTTTCCAATTCGTCAGAGACTCGGGATCGATAAGAACAGTCAGATAAAAAGCCCCCCGGGGCAGATTAACCCTGATTCCCGGGACCTTGTTCAGGATATCCACGGCCTCAACGGCTCTTTCAGCAAAAATGGCGGCTCGACCTTCCAGATGTGGAATATACCGGGGATCACCCATAACCAGTGGGATGGATAATTGAGGCAGGGTGGTAGAACAAACTTCCAGGCGTTTTGCATTAATCAGAGTCTGTATAAAACTGTCAAAATTGGCGTCTCTGTGGCGATTGAAAACCTCGAGCCAACCGCAGCGTCCCCCCGGCCAGGGGTACTCTTTGCTGATGCTGCGCATGGCTATTCCAGGGACTTCGCCGATCACTTCGCTGAGATGACAGGTCTTCCCTCCGTTGTAGACAATATGGGCATAGGTTTCATCGCTGATGACAAAAAGATCATACCGCCGGGCGATGTCCACAATCTGCTTCAGGACTTCTGTCGGGTAGACAGCCCCGGTAGGATTATCTGGATTGATGAGGAGGATACCGGCAATTGAGTCATTGTAGCGGACCTTCTTTTCCAGATCATCCAGATCGGGCATCCAGTTCTTCTCAGGATCCAGGGTATAGGTCATATGATTGTATCCTGAGTGGGCAGCCTCAGCAGAAGACAGGGTGGAATAGGCCGGCGAGGGTCCGATGACCCGTGCCTCTCTTTTCAGGAAGGCAAAGACTGTCGACACAGCATCTCCCAGACCGTTAAAAAAAATGAGATCATTCGCCGTTATTTCACAGCCTCCCCTTTTGTTCACAAGGTCTGCCAGAAATTTCCTGGTATTGAGGTCCCCTTCTGTGGCCGTGTAGGCATAACTCTTACTGTCAGAGGCCAAACCAGTGATGATATCCCGTATCCAGGGAGCAATTTCTTCTCCTTTCTGAACGGGGTCACCGATATTTTCATATATGACCTCGACACCCAGTTCTTCCAGCTTGTGAGCTGTTCCCACAATTTCACGGATTTCGTAATGGAGCTGATCGGCTCCCTCCCAAACGATGTTCCTGCGCATACGATTTTCCCTTCCACCACGGATGATCAAAAATGTTGGCTGTTTAATAAAAAAAAAGCCGCGATCCTGATGGTACCGCGGCGTATTAGACGTGTTGATTTACGTCAGCCTGCGATTCCTTTTCAGAAAAGCTGCGGCTGCCGCTGCGTTGAGGCTACAAAAACTGTAGTGACTGTTTCGCAAATTCATTAGACATATCGTAACTGCTGGTTCTTATTGGGTCAAGTCAGAATTGTAAAACTATTGACTCTGAATTAAAACTTGGCCTAGACTCAGAAACTGCGGGGGAAGTATGACTAAAATTGTATCCTGGAATGTGAATGGAATCAGGGCTGTCGAGGGTAAGGGTCTCTTTAAATGGATGGACGAGTTTACTGAAAACGGCTATACCGACACCTTCAGGGTTTTTCATAAGGAGCCGGAACAGTACAGCTGGTGGTCCTACAGAATGAAAGCAAGAGACAGGAATGTGGGGTGGCGTCTGGATTACTTTTGTGTCAATGACGATTTTCTGGATCAGGTGGAAGACAGTCTGATTCATCAGGAAATCCTGGGAAGCGATCACTGTCCCGTTGAATTGATTATAAAATAAAGCTGATTGAAAATTTTGGAGAAAATGGTAGTTCAGAACAGGGAAGATTAACAATTGCTTGTGAAAAAGCCGACAATCGGAAGAGGAGAAAACGAAAAGAATGAGATTGAAGTATAATGCTCCCGTCACCCTGTCTTTCGGGCTTATCTGTACCTTTATCCTGGTTTGTGATCAGTACCTTGTTCCCGGCCTGGTTCAGGGAGTCTTTACTGCCGAGGGTGCCCTTACCTTCCAATTGGATGATTTCCCGGCCTATATCCGCCTATTGACTCATGGATTCGGGCATGCAAACTGGGATCATCTTCTCCAGAATTTAACCTTCATTCTTCTTCTGGGGCCTGTATTGGAAGAAAAGTACGGTTCTGGCAAACTAGCCTTCATGATGATCATCACAACCTTGATCAACGGACTCCTCAATGCCCTTTTTTTCCCGACAGAACTGCTGGGAGCCAGTGGCATAGCCTTTATGATGATTCTTCTCACCTCCTTTGCAGGTTCACAAAAAAAAGAAATCCCCATCTCCTTCCTGGCAATTCTGGGTGTATACCTGGTAAAGGAAGTCTTGAATATTTTCAAAAATGACGATGTGTCACAGATGTCCCATATTGTGGGTGGTGTTTGTGGTGCTATTTATGGACTCTTTCTGAATTTCTTCAGCAGTACAACAGTAAAGAAGAATCAATCAGGATCACCCCTGCCTGGCGGCGGCGGTTCGGCTAAAGAAACAATCATCCAGTAATATATTTTTTTAATTCTCCATATTGACATAAAACATCCAGTCTATTATGTTTCTATCCATAAGAACGTTTCTACCCAAAGAAACATTGGAGACTGTCATGCCGGAAAGCAATAATCGATATTACCGCATCAAGGTTCCAGGGGATAAATTTACCCCCTGTGCCCTGGCAATAAAACTAAAAGCCAAATGCCTTTTGGAATCTTCCTCACTCTCGGGAGGACATTCCCGGTATTCTATTCTTCTGGTGGATGAAGCCTTCCGCATCATTCAGGAAAAGGATGTGGTCTACAGACTCTCTTCAAAAGGAAAAGACAGGATCAACCATAAAGACGAGGACATTCTGCCTGTCCTTCAGAAGATGGCATCCTACCATCAGGACATAGAAGAAGAGTTCCCCGTTCCAGCCGGAGGTATCGGATTTCTATCTTTTGAGTTTGCCGCCTACTGTGATGACATTCTTTTTGTTGAGAGAGAAGATGCCCTGGGGCTGCCCCTGGCAGAATTTATCTTTGGACATGTGGTGCTTGTTTTTGATCATTACACCGATGAAATCACCCTCATAGGCCTGAACTACCCTGATTTTGAGGTTAATCTCGAGGACGCGGTAGAGGCCGTAAAAAAACGGATTTTCGATTTGAACTTCAACTATCTGACCGAACAGCCTCAAAACAGCAAGGGGACTCTACTCCCTGATCCAGACAGCGAAAAAGACTATATTAATATGGTTAATATTTTGAAAGAGGAGATTATAAAGGGAAACCTTTTACAGGCGGTTCCCTCCAGAAGACTGACCGTTCATACACATCAGTCTGCCATGGATGCCTACCGCAATCTTCGTTCCAGCAATCCTTCCCCCTATCAGTTTTACCTTGACTTTGACAGCTACCAGCTCCTGGGCGCCTCACCCGAGGTTCATGTGAAGGTGAGCCATGGGGAGGCTATTATCCGTCCTATCGCCGGGACAAGACGCCGGGGTAAAAACGAAAAAGAAGACAGAGATCTGGAGAAGGAACTTTTATCGGATGAAAAAGAGAAGGCGGAACACCTCATGCTGGTGGATCTGGCCCGGAATGATCTCGGCAGGGTCTGCACTGCAGGGAGCATTAAAATTACCGAGATGATGATCATTGAGCGTTACTCCAAGGTGATGCACATCGTATCGGAAGTAACGGGGAAACTCAGGGAGGATGTGAGTGCCGCCGATGTGATCCGGGCCACCTTCCCGGCCGGTACAGTTTCGGGAGCTCCCAAGATTCAGGCTATCAAGACCATCTCCAGCCTGGAAAAGATGAACAGAGGATTCTATGCCGGATTAGTCGGATATTTTGATGCCAATGGAAGCCTTGACAGCTGCATTACCATCAGAAGTGCTCTGAAAAAGGATGAGTTCCTCTACCTTCAGGCGGGGGGGGGCATAGTTTATGATTCAACCGCCGAAAGAGAACTGGAAGAAACCAAAGAAAAGATGCGGGCCATGGCCCTGGCTGCTGGAGTAGAGGTATAAATATGATAGCCCTGATAGACAACTATGATTCATTTACATTTAACGTATACCAGTACCTGAAAGAGATCACCGATGAAGAGATTCAAGTATTCAGAAATGATAAAATAACACTCTCTGAACTATCTAATATGCAGCCGACCAGGATCATTCTGTCACCCGGCCCCGGCCGCCCCGATGATGCGGGAATATCCCTGGATGTGGTGAAACATTTTGTTGGAAAAATACCCATCCTGGGCATATGCCTGGGACATCAGACAATCGTCCAGGCCCTGGGGGGAAAGATCGTCTCAGCCGTCCGGATCGTTCACGGCAAGGTTGAGGTCATGAACCATGACGGCAGGGGTCTGTTCAGAAATATGCCGGGAGAAGCCAAATTCACCCGATACCACTCTCTGGCGGCAGAGCAGAAATCTCTGCCGGAATGCCTGGAAGTCAGCTCCCGGTCTTCAGACAATGAAATCATGGGGGTTCGCCACAAGTCGTATGTTCTGGAGGGAGTTCAGTTTCATCCAGAATCCATAGGAAGCGAGGACGGCAAGATTCTGCTGAAAAACTTTCTCAAATACAAGAGAGAGCCTTTGAATAAATCAGGACTTCTCAAGAAACTGCTGGCGAATCAGGATCTTGACGAAAAAGAAGCCGAAGATTTTATGGACGAACTCACCGAAGGTAATCTGTCAGAAGCCTTTATTACCGCCATCCTGATCGCCTTGAATGCTAAGGGGATCAAGGCCCACGAGGTGGCCGGTTGCGCCCGTGTTCTTCAAAGAAAAAAGCAGTCCGTCAGGATACCCGGGAGGACCATAGACACCTGTGGCACGGGAGGAGATGGACGGGGAACCTTCAATATTTCCTCCTTTTCTGCCCTGATCACAGCGGGAATGGGAATTCCCGTTGCCAAACACGGGAACAGGGCTGTCAGTTCAAAAAGCGGCAGTGCCGATTTTTACCGCAGTCTCAGCATTCCCGTAGAGAGCTCACCCGACCAGGCCGCCCTGATGATTAAGGAAACAGGATTCTCATTCCTCTATGCCCCCCTCTTCCATGGCGCCATGCGTCACGCCGCTCCTGTCCGGAGAGAACTGGGAATCAAGACCATCATGAATCTCCTGGGGCCTCTGGCCAATCCGGCTGAAGCAGAGTGTCAGCTCATTGGTGTCTACAATTCTGAACTGTGTCCGGTAATGGCCCGGGCAGCCCGTCTTCTGGGGGTTCAAAGAGTCATGACCGTCCACAGTGAGGATGGTCTGGATGAGATTTCCTCTGCTGCGCCCACAAGGATCTTTTTTATTGATCAGGACGGGATCGAAAGGGACAGTATCTTTGATCCGGCTTCTGTTGGAATCACAGGATTCACCACGGATGATCTGAATGGAGGATCGGCAGAAGACAATGCAAAAATGGCCGTGGCTATTTTAAAAGGCCAGGGAAATCAGGCCTGTATAGAGGCCTGCTGCCTCAATGCAGGGGCTGCCTCCTTTGTCTATGGTCAGTCTGAATCCATTGCAGAGGGGTATAGACTGGCCAAAAAGACCCTGAAAGAGGGAAAGGTTTTGAAACTAGTTCAAAACCTGCGCCGGATCAACAAGGACCGGCCTGTATGAAGCCGGAAGGACCGACTCCTGATATCCGCCGTGAAATAGCCGAAAAAAGGGCTGACCGATTGAAAACCCTGGGCAACGAAGAGGGTTTTACAATTCCTGACACTCGTCAGGTTCCTCTTGTCCCCTTCAGCAGGGAAAAGATGCTGATCTGTGAAATCAAGCGGCGTAGCCCTTCCAAAGGCATGATCGATGGGATCCCCCGGGCAGGAGAACAGGCCCGGTTGTACCGTTCGAAAGGGGCGGCTCAAGTGAGTGTTCTCACCGAGCCGGATTATTTCGGCGGATCTTTACAGGATCTGATGGACGTAAAATCATCCTGCCCAGATCTGGCTGTATTGAGAAAAGATTTTCTCCTGACCGTCGAAGATATTGATGTGTCATACAGAGCAGGTGCGGATGCCTGTCTTTTAATTGCCTCCCTCTTGGAATCCTCTGTTCTGAATACAATGCACCAGAGATGTGCAGACCTTGGAATGACAGCCCTGGTGGAACTTCACTCCAGGAAAGATGTGGAAAAAGTATCTGTATTGAAACCCGGTCTGGTTGGTATCAACTGCCGCGACCTCAAAACTTTCAGGATTTACCCTCTCCAGCCTTTAAAAATCCGTTCTCTCATTGATTGGAACTGCCGGGTCATCTATGAATCGGGGATTCTGGCAGTCAGGGACGGGGAGTTTGCCCTCAATGCCGGATTTTCGGGTCTCCTTGTGGGAGAAGGAGTCGTCCGTCATCCTGATCTCATCGTTGAACTGAAAGAAAAAATGGCTTCCCCAGAGTCCAGGATTGAGGGAGACCCCTGGACCAGACTCTGCAGCCGATATATTCCCGGGCGTCCCTTAGTCAAAATCTGCGGTATCACCAACCGTAAGGATTTTGATCTTGCCGTGACCCTGGGAGCCGATCTCTGCGGGTTTATTCTGGCCCCCTCCCCCCGCCTCACAAATCCTGATTTTATACGGACCCTTCCTCACGTTAAATCGATGAAAGTCGGAGTAGTCCTTCTTGAAGAAGGAGAGTCCCTTCCCAGGGAGATACAAGACCTTCTGGATGATGGATATCTGGACTTCATTCAATACCACGGCAGTGAGAGCCCCTCAACTGTAAGAAACGGCTGTGGCTACAAAGCCCTCCGCATCAGAAACGAGTCTGATCTGAAAAGAATGAGCAACTATTATCCCCTGCCCTGCCTTATGGATGCCTTCAGTAAAGGAGTGGCTGGAGGAACGGGTAAATTGATAGACAGAACTCTGGTAGAGAGTGCCCGGGATAGGGGTGAACTCTGGTTAGCCGGCGGCCTGTCCCCGGACAATATCGGTCAGATTCTAAAAGATTTCGCTCCCGAGCTGGTCGATCTGTCCAGTGGAGTGGAGGCAGAACCCGGGAAAAAAGACCCGGTGAAAATGAAAGCATTTTTCAAGGAGATCAACTCTTATGCCCCGATACAATGATTTTTTCGGCCCCTACGGCGGACGCTATGTTCCCGAGGTTCTCCAATATCCCCTGGCTGAATTGGAAAAAGGCTTTCAGGAAGCATTGGACGATCCCGAATTCATACAGGGATTTGAAGAGTTCTGCCGGGATTTCATAGGCCGTCCCACCCCTCTGCTGCCAGCCCGAAATGCCTCCAGAGAATTAGGGGGGGCCCAGATCTATATTAAACTGGAAGGTCTGGCCAATACAGGGGCTCACAAGATAAATAATGCAGCGGGTCAGGCTCTGCTGGCAAAACGAATGGGTAAAAAACGCATCATTGCCGAAACCGGTGCGGGTCAGCACGGAGTGGCTACCGCCGCGGCCTGTGCCCGTCTGGGACTCCCCTGTGTCATTTACATGGGAGAGGAGGACATGCGGCGTCAGCATCCCAACGTCTACTGGATGGAGATGTACGGCGCCGAAGTACGTTCTGTCAGCTCAGGTTCCCGGACACTTAAAGATGCAGTGAATGAGGCCTTCAGAGATTGGACGGCCAACAGTGATGAAACTCATTACCTGCTGGGATCAGCCCTGGGTCCTTCCCCCTACCCCGATATGGTCAGAGAGTTCCAGTCTGTCATCGGACGGGAAATTAAAGAGCAGGCTCAGTTTCCCATTCATGCCATGGTGGCCTGTGTGGGAGGCGGTTCCAACGCCATCGGTTTCCTGTCTCCCTTTCTGGATGATCCCTCCATCAGAATGGTGGGTGTGGAAGCAGGAGGACGGGGAGAGGGTGAAGGCAATAATGCAGTCAGAATGGCCGATACGGGACGTCCGGGGATCATTCAGGGGTACAAGAGCCTCTTCCTTCATGACAAAGATGGTCAGGTTCTGGACACCCATTCTATTTCTGCCGGATTGGACTATCCCGGTATCGGTCCCCAGCTGGCCAACCTGGGAGAACAGGGCCGTCTGGAGTTCACCCAGGCCAGGGACAGTGAAGCCCTGGAGGCATTGAAATTTTTTGCCCTTCATGAGGGTCTTATCTTCGCTATGGAATCGGCTCATGCTGGAGCCGCGGCAATGCGCCTGGCCAGGGAGATGAAGCCCGATCAGAATCTGATCATCAATATGTCCGGCCGGGGTGACAAGGATATTTTCATATCCGCCGCGGCACTGGATGGAGAAAACTGGAGAGACTTCCTAGAGAAGGAAAGCAGGAGGATCTATGTCGACTAAAATTGTGGCCCACTTTATTGCCGGATACCCTGATGCCGCAGGCTCTCTGGAAGTAGCCAGAGGTCTTGCCGCCGGAGGTGCGGCTTTCCTTGAAATGCAGATTCCCTTTTCCGATCCCAGCGCCGACGGGCCTGCCATTGAAAACTCCTGCCGCATGGCCCTGAAAAATGGGTACACCCCGGATCAGGCCCTGGACCTCCTGAAGACACTGACCAGTGAATTGGATATTCCTGTATTTCTGATGAGTTACGGGAATATTGTCTTTTCCAGGGGCATGGAAAGATTTGTGACCCAGGCCATGAAAGCGGGTGCTGCCGGACTGATTATTCCCGATCTGGTCTACGGCCGTGATGAAGGGTTGTACGCTCTGGGAGAGAAGTATGATATTCCTGTCATTCCGGTCATCACCCCGTCTATCCGGAAAGAAAGATTGAAAGAAATTCTTTCACTCAAACAAGAATGGATTTATACGGCTCTCAGAAGCGGTATAACCGGGAGCTATACAAACCTGGACAAGAATAATTTATCTCTCCTGGATAGCTTAAGAGAGTCCGATTCAAAAATTATGGCGGGATTCGGCATCAAAACGGCAGAACAGGTCAGAGCCCTGGTCCCCCACTGCGATGCGGTTGTGGCAGGTTCTGTATTTGTCAACGCTGTGTCAGAGGCCTATGAAAAAGGTGAATCTCTGAGAAAAGGCGCAGAAGATAAAATAAGAGAATTACTCTGCTGATATAAATAAATCTTAAGTTTACTATTCTTTCTTTTTGCTGTATAAAATTATTAGAATAATTTCTATTACAGCAACAAAAGATCCTTATTGACGTGTTTTATTCAATAAGGATCTTTGCAAAGCCGGTGAACCCCGCCTCAAATTGGTGTGCTTCACCATCCAGGATATTAAATTCCGGAAATCCCCCCCACAGGATTATTTGGTATGGCTTTTGCAGTAGATTCATCAGGAGTAGTAAAATGAAAAGTTTCATTAAAAAAAATAAACGATCCATTATTATGATAGCCTCGGTTCTCCTTTTATCAGGAGGAGTGACGGCTTATCTGATTGGATTTTCGGCAGAGGTAGAGAAACCTGAGGAAGAAAAGAATCTTCGTCTGGTAGAAACCATACCTTTGAGATACAGCCCCCACACGATGAAGGTCCAGGGGCAGGGATTCATTGAACCTTCCCATTCCCTGGAGCTTGCCTCTCAAGCGGGTGGGCAGGTCATAGAAAGCTACCAGAACCTGAAAAGCGGCATAGCCGTTGAGAAAGGGACATTGCTTATACAACTTGATGATGAACTGATCATCAACAGACTGGCCCTATCCCGGGTAGAACTGATCAGTACGACCACCAAGCTGGTGACAGCCATAAAATCCGAAGGCGGAAGCTTCTACAACAAGTGGATGCTCTATCTGAGAAGCCTCAGCACTGAATTATCCCTGACTCCTCGGATACCGGATCTGACCTCGGAGCGGGAAAAACTACTGGTCAGTTCCTATGGAGTTCTGGCCGCCTATTATCAGGTCAGAGAACTGGAAGACACACATTCGGATTACACCATTTATGCACCCTTTTCCGGACATATCTCAGGAGACGGGATTGAAAAATACAGTTTTGTCTCACCTGGTCAGTCCCTTCTCACCCTGAGTGATACAACTCACCTTGAAATAGCCATCCCCCTGACCAGAGAAGAACTGATCCGCCTTGACGAGATTGAAAGTGAAGTGCTGATCAGCCCTTCCGGTGTGGATAATGGTTTTCTCAGTGGAAAGGTGGAACGCCGTGATGCTGTTATGGATCGGAATTCCCAGACGATCAATCTCCATATCATCTTTGAAAATCCGGAATTGAATCCTCTTTTTCTCCCGGGTAACTATGCAAAAGTAGAAATATCTGGAAAGACTCTGGCCAGAACCCTCCTCCTGCCCCGGTCTCTTATTAACGCAGACAATACAATCAATGTTTACGAAGAAGGAAAGCTGAAAAAGTATAAAGTCACCATCCTCTCCATCCAGGGTGACAAAGTCATTCTGAAACCTGAGCTGCCCGAGGGAATCCAGATTATAACCACAAGGATACAGAAACCCTTTGAAGGCATGGAATTGAAACTTGAGGGATCAGAAGAATGAGAAAATTGATTGTTTTTTTTGTAAAGAACTCTCTTTTGACCAATTGGCTTATGATCCTGATATTTGCAGCAGGAACCTTCGGACTGCTGAACTTGCAGAAAAGGATATGGCCGAAAATCGAGTTCGATTATATTTCGGTTAATCTGTCATGGCACGGTGCCTCTGCCCTGGAAGTGGAAGAAGGCATGGTTCTCCCTCTGGAAGAACGCTTGCGGGGCGTAGAAGGAGTCGTGCAGGTCACGTCGACAGCAAGTGACGGAGGAGCCTGGTTCGGCCTGGAAACATCTCCCTGGCATTCCATGGACAAGATACTGGACCGAGTGCGCCAGGTTGTTGAAACATCATCTCTCCCGGCTGATTCTGAAAAACCGGTGATCTATCAGGAAACGGAATGGAACCGGGTGATGCTCCTCTTTTTATATGGACCTGAAGACCTCGCTCTACTGGAAGATGTTGCCGAAGAGTTCAGGGAAGATCTGATTCGAACCGGTCAGGTGACACAAATCAACAACTGGGGAATCCCGGGAGAACAGATCCTTCTGGAACCCCGGCCCAGTACACTGGAACGTTACGGTTTAACCCTTGATGATATAAGCAATGCAGTCAAAGCCTCCAGTCTGAATCTCTCAGCCGGTTCTGTGCTGACCTCATCGGAACAAATCCAGATTCGAACCTATGAAAAGAAGACGGAGATTCCGGATATTGAAGAGATCGGAATCAAAAATCTGGAATCGGGACGGCTTCTGAAGATAAAAGATATCTGTTCGATCCGCCGGGGCCGGGCAGAAAATGCCCTGTATACCCGAGCCAATGGTCAGGACGCCATCGGGTTCCAGATCATGTATGGAAATACTGAAGATGTTATTGCCATATCCAAGATGGTTGATCAGAAATTGGAAGAGTATACAGAGAAGTACAAGGATCAGGTTACTTTTCAAACCTACATCAGAGATGTGGACGAACTTCATGACCGTTTGGGTACATTAACTTACAGCGGCCTGGGCGGTCTGGCTCTTGTCCTGCTGATTCTGGGCTTATTTCTGAATACCCGGATCTCTTTCTGGGTCGCTCTGGGTATTCCCATCTCCTTTATGGGTTTGATTTTTATAGAATGGATGATGAAAATCACCATCAATGAAATGTCACTCTTTGGAATGATCATGATCATCGGGATTCTGGTGGATGATGGCATCGTTATCGGTGAGAGCATCTATGATCATTGGAAACGCCTGGGAAAAAGTAGATCCCAGGCCGCCGTGGATGGGACAATGGAAGTACTGGCACCTGTTCTGATCTCCATTGCCACAACGATTGTGGCTTTTGCACCCTACTTCTTCATTTATGGAGAAATGGGGAAATACACCAGCCAGATTGGGCTGGTTGTCATCATCAGCCTTCTCTTTTCACTGGTCGAAGCCATTATCCTCCTTCCGGCTCACCTGGCTCATTCCAGGGCCATGACAGAAAAGGCAAGAACACCAGGAAAAATCAGATCTCGTCTTGAGGGTTATCAGGAATTTCTGATCCATAGAATCTATGCCCCCTTTCTGGACTTTGCTCTGGCCCATAAGGGCGTTATCCTCTCGGCTCTGGCCGGAAGCATCATGATTTCTGTGGGGGCATTCGCCGGAAACCATGTGAAAGCGGCCTTTTTCCCGGAGATTGAAGCCCCCTATGTGTATGCCGAACTCAGTTTCCCTTCTGGCACGACCGCAGTAGAAGTGAACGAGACCCGGGAAGAACTGGAAAAATTTGCCCTGGAGTTCGGGGCCAGCTGGGTCAAAGAGAATTCCGAGTATGATAATGCCATTGTGGATTATCTCTCCTGGGGCAACAGTACCCAACTCATTGTCTATCTTATCCTGCTGGATAATGAAGTCCGCGATTTTACTGTCAATGAGTTTTCATTGGCTCTAGCCCGGGAAATGCCTGAGAATCCTGTTCTGGAATCCGCATTCATTGGAAATGATTCCATGTTTGGCGGTGATCCTGTGTATATCCGGTTTCTGGGTAAAGACTACGAACAGCTCCAGGTGGCATCAGAACTGTTCAAAGAAGAGCTGCGCAAGGTCGAAGGAATCAAGGATATCCGGGACGACATGCCCCTGGGTCAAAAGGAGTTTTTGATTCATCTGAATGACACAGGAAAAGCACTGGGCCTGACAACAGCTTCAGTCTCCAATCAGGTCAGAATGGGTTTTTATGGCGATGAAATCATGACAATTCAGGAAGGGAGAACCGAAGTTCCTCTGATTGTGCGATACCCTCTCAGTGACAGGGATTCTCTGAGTCAGGTTGAGAACCTGTTGATCAAAACACCCATGGGAACAATGATCCCCTTCAAAGAAATTGCGGATTTTTCCCTGCAGAGAAGCCAGAGAAGAATCCGCCGCGAAAACGGATACAGAGCCCTCAGTGTAATGGCAGGTCTGGATACAGAGAAGGCGGATCTGAATGTTGTCATGAAAAACATCAATGAAAGGATTCTACCGGCAGTACTGGCCCAGGTGGATGGGGTATCTCTTTCACAGGGTGGTCAGGCTGAAATGGTCAGCAAGATGATCAAGTCGATGGCCTTCAGCATGCTCATGGCTCTCCTCATCATGTTTACCCTTCTCCTTTTTCAGATGCGCTCCTGGGGGCAGGCTCTTCTGGTACTGAGTCTGATTCCTCTGGGATTTCTGGGTGCGGTGTACGGTCACATCATTATGGGAGAGGAAGTGTCCTTCATATCTTTTCTGGGGAGTGTGGCCCTGGGGGGGATCATCGTAAATGATTCGGCCGTACTCATCGACTGCTTCAACAAAAAACTGAAAATAGGAATACCAAGGGCACAGGCCATACGTGAAGCCTCTCTTCAGAGGTTCAGGCCCATCATCATGACGACTCTGACGACGTCCATCGGACTGACTCCCCTGATTTTTCAGAAAAGTGTAGGCGGTCAGATGCTGGTACCCATCGGAATCTCCATTGCCTGGGGACTTGTATTCGGAACATTTCTGACTCTGGCAGTACTGCCTGTCGTATTGGGGATGATGAAAAATAAAAATGATGCTCCAGCCGCAGCTGATAATGAAATGGACGATCCGAATAGGTCAGAAGAAGATGATTTAAATACAACAGGACCCGTATTACTGGCAGAATAAATGAATCCCTCCCCTGGAGTCTCAAGAGGAGGGATTTTTGTGATTATTTCAGAACCTGGCTCAACTGATTTTTATTGTACTCCAGAACATCCAGGAGACTGACAGTACCCATTGTCCCCGGGAAATTGATCCAATTGACAAGGGCTGGTTTTTCATCCATCTCCATAAAATGATCTGCTACGGGATTATGATAATTATCAATGATCAGAGAGGGTTTGATTCTAAGAACTTCCCGGGTTTCCCCCAGAGTGGGAGGAGCAGGACCAAAGATCATTTGAGGCTGAAATCCCAAAGAGACTGCCAGCCCCTGCTGATGAAAATGAATGATACTCGTTTCCAGAATATTCTGATGCAGGGTCAAATCCTTTTTCCATAGTTCAAAGAAGGTATCCACTTCTTTCAGGTTCTCTTCAGCTTTTGACTGAGTTCCCAGAGCCGCTGCAATTTTCATGACCGAGCCGCGAATAGTCTTCTGATCATTCACCGTCTGAATCTGAACCATTTGAAGTGCACTGTTTTCACCCAGGGATTCCCGGATTCTTCCCATCATGGCTTCATACCCGGCAAAAATCAGAAAATCAGCTTTTGCCACCATCTGCATTTCTTTCAGGGAGATCTCATATTCCGGGGGATGTTTCATATCGGAAGGAGCAAGAATCAATACATCCTCGGCCCCTGCCAGCTGTGCAAATGAAGCGGTCCAGCTATTTGTAGCCACCACGGACTGGGCTGATAAATTCAGTAAAGAAAACAGAAACAGTATCGGCAATAAAATTTTACTTATACTTTTCATAAATTAACCTCGTTAAATATGTTATTCCAAAGCAGACTCCCGCCACCAGGATGACCCCCGAACTGACAGGTAAATCTGCATAAAGTGCTAGTAGAAAACCGCCCAGACTATAGAGCAGCCCGGAAATGGATGCCGTTAAAAACATGGATTTCAGAGACTTGGAAAAAGAAACAGCCGTCATGGCAGGAAGAAGGACAAGTGCATCCAGTAAAAGTGCTCCCACAAGACGCATGGCGAAAGCAATGGTAATACCGGTTATTATCATGATCAGATAAAATATAAGGGGTTCATTAACCCCCGCGGTCCTGGCCGTTTCAGGATCAATGAGAACGGCGCTGATCTGTCTGTATCCGCGAAGAACAAAGAGGAGGATTACAAAACAGAAGGCCAGGAGTAAATACAAATCCTGGGGAGTCAGTGCAAAAATACTCCCCCAGAGTAGATTCATGGTGTCCTGAACGGGTATTTTGTTTTTATAGATTAAAATCATGGCAACACCCACAGAGATAACCATAAAAAAAGTGGTGAGTCCTCCTGTTGATATTTCAGAGCGTCTGGACATGACCGCCACCAATAGAACCAGGAAAAGATTAATCCCGACGGCACAGAACAGAGGATCTAGAGAGGCCGAGAGGGCAACAGCACCTGCCAGCATGACACCATGCATCAGCATGAAACGTAGATTCAAAAGGTTCAGTCTAAGAATAAAAACACCTGTTAATGGAAAGCAGAGTCCCGCTACCAGGAGGGAAATAAAGCCCCTCAATACAGGAGGAAATAAGAGGAGTTCCATCATTTCTGAAGCTCCAGTAATCCGTCTTTAAGGATGATTCTCTGCCAATCCCTGGAAGAAAAATCATCTTCTGTGTGAGTCACCAGAAGGATGGTTATTCCATAAGAGACTCTTATATCATTGAGTAGGGTGCTGAACTGCTGCCTTCCCTCTTTATCCAGGTAGGTCAGAGGTTCATCCAGAAGCATGATTTTTGCTCCCTGAGCCAGACAGCGGGCCAAAGCCACACGTTGCCGTTCTCCACCGGAGAGTGAAAAAAAAGAGCGCCCTCTTAAACCAAGGCATCCGCTGGCCTCCAGCGACTGCAGGATGATCTCTTTTCTTTTTGCTCGGGTCAATTTTATTCCGGCCATTCCTGTGGCAGTCATTTCTTCTACAGTGACCGGGAATGATCTGTTGGGCTGTTCCTGAGAAACAAAGGCCAGATTATGACGTATTTTTTGCCAGGAGGGGCTGTTATTCTCCAGCCCCGTGATCCTGATGCTTCCCTTGTCATAGGGTAGAAGGCCGGCTACGCAGCGCAACAATGTTGTTTTACCGCAGCCATTAGAGCCGCTGAGTACAGCGGCTGAACCATTTTCCAGAGAGAAACTGATTCCATTCAAGATCTTACGGCCCTGACGGGAGACAACAAGGTCACTCAGTTCTAAAGCCGGAATACCCATATTACTGAGCTCTTCCTGCCCTTCTGCATAATTCCAGATAGGCATCGTCGAGAGAAAGATCATCTGTCAGAACAAGTTCGGTCTGACAGTCCAGTCTATCGACCAAAAGATCATAGCTGCATTGGATTCCCAATTCTTTTAAAAGAGTAAGACCTCTGATGCTGAGAGTTTGTCCATGACAGCGCCTGAATCCCATACGGTGGATCAGTACGGCTGCGCCGCGGCCTATTAATTTATCATTCAAGTAAAGTTGTGAAGCATCTAAATCAGATCCTGTAAGAAAATCTTCGAGGGCAAACAAAGGATGCAGCCAGTGACCATTATGTGTAAAGACAACACTGCTGTTTTGAGTAACTGTAAGATTCAAAAGTGCCTCCATTAGGATAAGGGGCCTTCATAATATCCTGATCAAATGAAAAATGAAACCGCCCCGACAAAAGTTGAGAACCCAAAAAAACCCGGTATACACCGGGTTTTTAAATAAAATGGTCCAGAATTATCTAGAGTAGAATTCAACAACCATCTGTTCATTAGCAACAGATACGATATCAGTTCTGTATGGGGTTCTTTCGACCCTGCCGTTGAGGCTATCTTCAGAAAAGGTCAGCCAGATAGGAACGGACTGGTTATTTCTAGCCAGACTTTCCCGAACAAGCTTTTTACTCTTCTCACTGTCTTTGACAGTTACTTCATCACCTTCAACAAGGGTTCTTGAAGGAATGTTACATCGACGACCGTTTACATAGATGTGACCGTGACTTACCAGCTGTCTCGTCTGAGTTCTGGTTGTTCCCAGACCCAGTCTGTACACAACATTGTCCAGTCTTTTTTCGAGGAGGATCATCATGTTATCACCGGATAGACCGGAAAACTTTTTAGCTTTTATAAACAAGTTGTAAAACTGTTTTTCACTAAGTCCGTACGCGAATCTGATCTTCTGTTTCTCTACGAGTTGTCTACCGAAATCGCTTTCTTTCTTACGGATCCGTTTACCTTTTTCGATACCCGGTCCATGCGGTTTCTTCTTAAGTAATTTATCATATTTACTGTTACCGTAAATGTTGACACCTAAGCGGCGGACAATTTTTCCCTTTGCTTTGGAATTTCTTGCCATTACTTTATTTCTCCTGAAATATATTTACGCCCTTACAGAGCACCTCGCCATCTTATATTGTTGACCCTATTGAGTCAACATATGAAAATATGGGAAGATCTATATTTTCAAAGGAAGTCGGTATCTAATATAATCAATCATAATTTCTGTTGGGAGCTTTTTATGAAACTTGTTCTGATTCGACATGGTAAGTCTGACTGGCATACTGATGATATAGATTTTAACAGACCACTAAACAAAAGAGGTCTTAAAGATGCCCCCCTCATGGCTGAAGAGTTGAAAAGGCGGGGCATTGAACCCGATATGATACTCACCAGTACTGCCGTGAGGGCCTTGACCACAGCCAGGCTGATGGTTGAAGTATTCGATCAAACTGTTGTTGAAGAACTCCCGGATCTCTATCTGGCATCTGCCCAGGTCATTCTGGAGACAATCCTGACAAAAATGGATGATGAAATGACCCTGTTTCTGGTGGGTCATAATCCAGGGATATCTCTTGCTGCTGAAAAGCTTATAAAGACATATATAGAGATGCCTACCAGTGCGGTCGTTATTATTGACTTAAAAGACAGCGGATGCAAATGGGAATTGGTCAGTTCTCTTCTCCTTAAACCGAAAGACCTGAATTAGCTAGTTCATGAATTCATAAAAAAAGGGACGGCGGCAAACATGTGATGCTCAATGTGATAGTTCCTTTTCCAGTACAAAAATCCAGTGACTGAGCCAAGGATCATGGTATGATAGGTTATTCGCCAATCCGGGACATTCGGTAAGGAGTCAAGGTCACAGAGAGCAAAAATTTTCCCCTTAACTTTGTAGACGACAACTCTATCATCAAAAGGGAATTCCTCACTGACTCCTTTGAATGAAATGCAGAAATTGTGAAATTCATTCACTGTCATTATATCCTCCTCCCGGGTTGTCCCACTATAATTACACTTTTAGAAGATCAAAATGCAGTATGGATGATAATGAATGGAAAAGAAAAGAATACAGGTAAAAAAATTTAAAACCCCAGTCGGTGACCTTTTAATCGGAAGTCTTGAAAATAAAATATGCCTTTGTGACTGGCAATACAGAAAGATGAGACAATCCATAGATCAGAGGATTCAGTCAGGATTAAATGGTGAATATGAGGATGGAAACAGTGACGTTATAGAAGAAACAATGAAACAGCTGGAAGAATATTTTAGTAAAAATCGTCAAATCTTTGATATACCCCTCCTCCAGATAGGATCAGAGTTTCAAAAGAGAGTCTGGGCCGAACTTCTGAAGATCCCCTATGGGGAAACATCTACGTATAAGAAACAGTCGGAAAGTTTGGGAAACAGCCGAGCCATCCGTGCCGTTGCCTCGGCCAACGGAGCGAATGCAATATCCATTATAATCCCCTGCCATCGCATTATCGGTAGTAAGGGAGATCTGGTGGGATATGCCGGTGGATTAGGAGCCAAGGAAAAGCTCCTGGCCCTGGAATCAGAAGGGATCTTACAGCTGAAATTATTTTCTGACGATAAATGATTAAAAAACCAGACAGTCACACCTATTCCTGCAGTATCGGCTCATGATTTATTAACCGGAACTTAACTTTCCAGAGAAACCAGGAACCCGGAAAGTAGAACTGATTGACGAAATATCCCTGCCCCCTCTCTCCTATGGATTTCTTATATTATACTGATTAACAGGAGAACCTTAATATATGGAAAACAGATTTAACCTCATCATCAATCCCGGACGGTATCCCTGGTTTTCTAAAGAACTGAAACGCTTGCTGCGTTACGTGAAGGGTGGAACCGTATCGGAGAGTGCAAGCCGGGAACACTTCAAGCAGCTCATTAAAGAGTTTGTGGCATCAAATGATTCATTCCTTCTTGTTTGGGGTGGAGACGGTACTGCGAATCTGGCTCTCAATACACTTATGAACGATGCAGATGATCAGAGACGGCAGGAGATTGCCGTTGGTTTTTTGAGAGGAGGAAGCGGGAATGGAATTCAAGACAGTTATGAAGTGCCGAAAGGGCTGTCAAATCAGGTAAAAACTTATCTGAAAAGTATGAAAGACAAGCTGACTCAAAGAGTGGATCTTCTTAAAATCAGCTATGACGGGATAGAGACATACGGCCAGCTCTTCGGCACAGGACTGGATGCCAGAATTCTTCAGGCAAGGAACCAGAATAGGCGGACCGGTGGAGATAAGGCCCCGCGTCCTGGTTTCATCCCCTATATAATCCCGGCGATCAGAATCGTTTGGAATAATGCCAGACTCCTCACAGAACCTCAGAGGCTCAAGATGATGAAGGGACGCTTCGCTTTTAGAGGAACCAGAACCAATGCGGAATTCCCTTTTGATCAGTATACAATTGACACCAGAGCACCCCTGATTGAATTGGGAGTACGGCCCTATTTTGGATGGTATTATAAAATCTGTCCCGATGTTGTTTGTAATGATGGTCTCTTTGATGTCTATCTGTTTAATATAACGAGTCCCTTCAGAATTCCTTTTCAGCTTTATCGTTTATGGAATGGTCAGTATGACAGAATAAACAACTGGAATGCCAAAAGGAGTCTTCCACTGATTGAACACTACAAGATCAAAGAAATGGAGTTCCAGTCTCAAAAAGACAGAGTCTTTCATATTGATGGTGAATTAAAAAAGACCGATGGTCCTATCCATATTGAAGTGGTATCACAGTCCCTTCAATTTCTGGTTCCTCAGAGCTTTCATGAAAAATTCCATCCCATCCATAACAATGAAAATTAGTCGATTTACACCATAGAAAAAGTGATCTCTTCCTGAGTATAGTAATATTATGACAACAAGCACAGATAAGGTTGAACAGCAAAGCATCGAAGAAAAATTGAATGCCCTCACCCACAGTATCGGTGCCGGATTGAGCATCGCCGGGCTGATTATTCTACTTGTCCTGACAAAACAAAGGGGTGGATCAACCCTGGCCTATGTTTCCTTCAGCATATATGGATCTTTTCAGATATTACTGTATCTATCCTCATCCCTGACTCATCAATTCTCTGATATTCCCCGTTTGAGCAGTATATTCAGAATCATCGATCAGGCAGCCATTTATCTACTCATTGCCGGTACTTATACCCCCTTTGTTTTACTGGGGCTGGGCGGAACCTGGGGATGGACTCTCTTTGGTATAATATGGGGACTGGCTCTCCTGGGAATTCTGTTGAAAACTATTTTTATCAGAGAAAAGCACATCCTTTCAGATCTTCTCTACCTCCCCATGGGTTGGCTCATGATCATTGCCATAAAACCCATGATTCAGGTTTTTCCACTGGGTATTTTAAAGTGGCTGATCATGGGAGGACTCTCCTATACCATCGGAATCCTGTTTTATCTCACAAAAAAAGTTCCACTGAGTCATGTGATCTGGCACCTCTTTGTTCTCTCAGGAGGAATTGGTTTTTATATGGGATTTGTGTTCTATTTATAGGGGTGGGGGGTTAAAGACAGACCCATTTGTTTTTACCCTGATTTTTAGCATGGTATAGTGCCTCATCCGCCCTGGACATCAAGGCATCAATTTCAATGCCCCCACCGGCAGAGCTCACAGTCATTCCGATAGAGATTGTGACTCTCTGGTCAAGATTGGAGATATGAAGTTCTTCAATATGAGTACGGACCCTCTCTGCAAATATTTTTGCATATTCAAAATCCGTTTCAGGTAGAATAATTGAGAACTCTTCACCTCCATATCGGCACAGTAGATCACTCTTTCTGGTCTCGTTCTCAATGACTTTTGATACTGCCACCAGGACATGATCACCCATCTGATGCCCGAGATTATCATTAATCCTTTTAAAATCATCCAGATCCATCATCATCACCGTCAGGGGCCATTTATGTCGTACAGACTGATCCAGTAATCGTTGACCGCTATCGTAAAACCAGCGCCGTGTATGAAGACTGGTTAGGGAATCAGTGTTGGCAAGATGCCTCATTTCTTCATGCAAATCTGCATTATTGAGAGCTATGGAAATAAAGACTGCAAAGCCGATGGCCATTTCCAGGTGCACTGATTCAAAAGATCTTGAATCCTTCCGGTTGCATGATAACAATCCAAGGACTTTATTATTTATAACAAGAGGAACACCGATCCAGGAACTGTGACTTTCATCGTAAAGTGGGTATTTCGAATTATCAAAGCCGGAAAAATCGTTCAAGATCAAGGCCTTTTTTTCCTGAACAACCCTGGTATTCGGATAATTTGAGGATAGCGGTATTACAACCCCTAAAATGGAACCATTATCAACCCAGCCCCTAGAACCGACGACAACAAGATTGTCCTCTTTCAGAAGCTGCACTGTAGCATAATCATAACAAATGACCTGTTGTGATTTCTCAAGGACCATTTCGATTGATTCTGTATAATCCAGGATAGAAGTGACTGCCGCCCCGGCTGCCATCAGGTTTTCAATGTCCAGACTTCTGTCCTGTGCCATTTTTAATGCCTGGGATAATCGCTGTTCAGTCTGTTTTAATTCAGTGATATCACGATCAGCTCCCAGGTATAAACCAGGAGAACTATCCTTGGATCGAGATATGAAATTACCAGAACTGTAGAGCCACCGGTATTCACCGCTTTTTGTTTTGATTCTGTATATTTCATCATAAAGGTCTGTTTTTCCTTCACTTATTTCTTTCATGGCTTTATCTACTCTTGCAACATCATCAGGATGAACAAATTTCAGCCAGAGATTTTCAGCCAGATCTGAATCACTATATCCCCATGAATACCAGAGATCATTAGGAAAAGTTTCTCCCGTAAGATAATTATGGAGAAACACACCCAGTTTACTCAGGGATTGACGAAAGACACGAATGGGTAAGTCACCGGAAGGTCCTAGAGGCATGAAAACATCCTTTATGATATTTCTTAAAGCGTACAAATTCCAATAATAATAGCATGTTCATAAATGGAATGCGAGGGATAATCCAATACTATCCTCCCTTTATTAATATCAAGGATCAAATTTTAACCGTAAAGTATTATGTCAATCAAAACACACATAATTGTCAGATCCTGATTCTTTGAAATCTTTATAAGTCTGAAATATCACAAGAATACCCTTTGGTATGCAATCTGCATAAAAGATTCACAATGAGGGTACAAAAATGATTTTTCCTGAAAAACCACAGGGCTATGTCAAACAAGGACTGGAATCTATTGGGCATGAAGTGTCCTATGTATATGATGTATATTTCCTGATCATTCAGCCTATCTGATTCAATTTGGGCAGGAGAGGCATACACTGAATGTGTATATCAATGCAGAATGCAATGAGGAAACTGCTGTTTCTCTTCAGGATGAGTTGACCTCCGCATTTGTGGGAACTATCGGATTTGCCCTCGCATTTAGGGGTTGCTTTACAATGAAACAAGACAGAGAAGAGAAAGATGAGCTGAAAATTCAGTTTTTCCCCAAGAGTGAAAGGATATGCTTTCCTTAGGATTGATCATAAAATCAGGAGACTGGTTCCAGTTTTATCGTTTCATTGTGTTACTGCATGAAAGATCCTATAATTAATTTAAAGATAGATTTACTAGTATTTTCCACCTTCGGGAATTCCATCGTCTGTCAAGGAAGTTTCTAATGAAAAAAAATTGTGTATTTTTAATTT
>NZ_JAQIBL010000310.1 GCF_027859075.1 Oceanispirochaeta sp.
TGGTTATCCCTTCTGATATTGCCTGGGTTCCCCCAGTCCCTGCGGCAGCTGGTGACATTGCCTGGAGCAGCAAGGTGTATTACTATCAGAAGATCAATAACTGGATCAGCTGGTTTTACAAGGAAAACAAAGAGATTTTCGGAGTGAGATATTACACGGAATCCCTTGATACGGCCGGTAATGGAAAACCAAAAAGATCATCCCTGGCCTATGAACATACCCTCTCCAGAACAGTACCCGCATGGTCGGATGACAGCTGGTTTTCTGATTACCTGGACTGGATTTTCACTGATAATGATGAAGAGAATCTGTCAGAAACAGTGATCCGTTATGAAATAGGAACCAATGGCCAAAAAACCGTTAAGTCTTCCACAAAAGTGGTTCCCACCTTTGGAGAAACGTTCACCATTGACAATCAGATGGATTATACCTTTGAATAAGACCTGATATGAGAATTTCAATGAATAGACCTTCCCTCTTATGGGGGAAGGTGTTTCTTAATTTAATGATCATCCTCCTTCCAGTGATCAATCTGTCGGCGATGAGCGAATCAAATACACTGGTAACCGTCGTTGTTCAGTTTGAAATGAAGACTGACATGATCCGCTCTGAAGAATCCTATAGAATGGCCATGGAAGAGGCGATGGCAAAAGCCATGGCAGAGGGAGAGGCTGATCTTGTCATTTTTCCTGAATATCTGGGTGTTTTTGCTTCTTTGATTCCCTGGTATTCCTACCTGAGTTCTGAAATGCCCATGGAAGACGTTTGGAAAACTCTGGTTCATGACCATCCCGGATTGACCATTAATGAGCTGTTTATAAGGGAATCTCAGGAATGCGATAGCTTTCTGAATGACTTGTGGGGGGATTTAGCGTCCCGATATGATGTCTTTATCCTCAGCGGTACCCGCTTGAATTACAGCCGGGACAGAAAAGGTCTGGTGAATCAGGCTGTGGTGTATAACCCCCGGGGGGAAGTCGTCTACAGGCAGAATAAATACTTCCTGACAGAGTTTGAAGAGGATATATTGAATCTCAGATCAGGGGATATTCGCAAAACTCCGGGATTTATGGTGAAAGATCATCATATCAGACTCACCATCTGCCGTGATACCTTCCTCAAAGAGTGGGAAACACTCTACAAAAATGGTGATCTCTGGATCGATATCAAGGCCAATGGAGTAGAATACACCGAAGACCAGGTAACTCTTTTTACCAGGGCTTTACCCGCCCGATTGGGTCAAACAGCCATTCCATTTGGCATTACCGCCTGTCTGACAGGACATTTTCTTGATTTATTATGGGAAGGTGAGTCAAATTTCCTTTATAATGAAAAAGGTAAGGTCAGTTATCTGGATGTAAGTGAAGCCGTAGACAGCTTTGAAATCTTGAGGAGACAAATTCCCTGACCCGGAGGATGAATGCAAAGGCTCTCCAGGCGCACACAAAAAATATTATATCTGCTCCCTTTCCTTCCAGTCCTGAGTGTGTTTGCAGATGTTTCAACCACGAAGAAGATTCATCAACTTCCCTCAGAATTGAAATTTTCCCAGGATCTATTTCTGATTATATTGATGATTCTTGTGGTCCTGGTTTCCAGAATACTGATCCGTATCACTGAAAGGAAACGCCTTACCCGCCTTTTGAAGAATTGCAATGAAACCATATTAATCTGCGATGTTTCGGGAAACCTGAAAGAGCGTATAACTGGTATTTTCTGGGAGGGCTCTCTTTTAGATTTTTTTGAGAAGGAAAACCACTGGGAGCTTGTCCAGAGTCTTCAGACTGTGGCCGCCATGGCTCCGGATCATCTGATGTGTTTGAATCTGACGTCCCTGGATCTGGAGCAGGAACGATACTATCAGATTGTTCTGCAGAATATGTTGAAGTACAGAAACATCCAGGGCATTTCAGTGACCATAACAGACATTTCTGAAGCAAAATGTCTAGAGAACCGCTTGTTCCGTTCCAGAGAAACAGCCAGCCATGAGGCCCGGCATGACCCTCTCACAAGCATTCCCAACAGACTCTATTTCAATGAAGCCATCAAACGTCGTTTTGCAAGGTTGGAACGCCATAAAGAAGAAACGATTAGCCTTCTGATGATGGATCTGGATCACTTTAAACAAGTCAATGATTCCAAGGGGCATGATGTGGGAGATCTTGTTTTAATCCATTTGAGCAAGATGTGCAGCGAAATGATTCGCGGAGCCGATGTTTTTGCCCGGTACGGAGGTGAAGAATTCATCTGCTATCTTGATGATCTAAATCCAAAAGATGCCCTGGAAGTTGCCGAAAGAATGAGATTGAAGGTTGAAAAATCGGAAGACTGGCCCGAAGGAGTCAAGCTGACGGTCAGCATCGGCATTGTAGAATTCAAGGGAGAAACCCTGCCGGATGATCTCATCAAGAAAGCTGATATAGCCCTTTATAAAGCGAAAGCTACCGGCAGAAACAGGGTCTGTGTTTTTGATGATGACTGCAGATAATTGAGAGTTCAATTGAGAGTGTCTTTACTTGCGGATAGAGCTTATTTCTGATATAAAAGGGGATTGCGCTGACATGAGTGATTACAATCCCTTAGGTTTCTCTTATGCAGCAGGGAGAATAGATGCTTAAAAAACTCGATGGTCTGAAGGGCCGTTACAATGAACTGACTAAACTGATCTCTGATCCGGAACTGGTGAAAGATCAGAAAAAATATAAAACTGTCATGCAGGATTACACTCATCTGTCGGAGATTATGGAGGCGGCCAACTCCTATCAGGAATTGATCTCCTCACTGGCTGATGCCAGGGAGATGCTGTCTGCCGAAAAAGACCCGGAAATGAAAGAAATGGCTAAGGAAGAAATTGACAGCCTCGAAAAGGATGTTGAGGAGATGGAACAAAAAATCCGATTCCTCATGGTCCCTAAGGACCCTCTTGACGGAAAAAATATTATCATGGAAATCCGGGCCGGAACCGGTGGTGACGAAGCGGCTCTTTTTGCAGCCGATCTATACCGGGCCTATTCCCGCTATGCAGAAACAAAAAACTGGAAAGTTGAAATCATGTCCTCCAATGAAATTGAACTGGGGGGATTCAAGGAAATTGTCTGTTCCATCAGCGGCAAGAGTGTCTATGCCGACCTCCGTTATGAATCGGGAGTTCACCGGGTCCAACGAGTTCCGGCCACTGAGTCAGGCGGCCGTATTCATACTTCGGCCATCACCGTAGCCGTACTGCCCGAAGCCGAAGAGACGGATCTGAAAATCAGGACAGAGGACCTGAAGGTCGATGTGTTCCGCTCTTCAGGTCCCGGGGGACAGAGTGTAAACACAACCGACTCTGCCATCAGGATCACTCACCTTCCCACAGGAGTGGTAGTCATCTGTCAGGATGAGAAATCCCAGATTAAAAATAAGGCCAAGGCCCTGAGAGTCCTGAGGTCCCGGCTTCTTGAAGCGGAAGAGGCAAAAAAGAATTCAGAAAGAGCCGAAGCCAGACGAAGCCAGGTCGGCTCGGGAGACCGGTCCGAGCGCATTAGAACATATAACTTTCCTCAAAACCGTGTCACCGATCATAGAATCAATCTGACACTGTACAAGCTGGATGCGGTCATGCAGGGAGATCTTTCTGATTTTTTTAACGCCTTGAAGATGAGTGCACAGGAAGAGGCATTAAAAACCGAGAGAATATGATAGACCTTCAGGAAAGAATCATCCGTGAAGTTCTGAGAGAAGGGTCTCAGAAATTAAAAGATTCGGAAACACCCTGGCTCGATGCGACAGTGCTTCTGGCCAGTCTGCTGAAATGCAGCCGTGAAAAATTACTGGCCTCTTATCCTGAGAGACTGGAGGAAGAACTCTTCCACTCTTTTATGGACCTCATTGAAAAGAGACGATCAGGGCATCCTGTAGCCTATCTGACAGGGAGCAAAGAGTTTTTCGGGCGGTCCTTTTTTGTGGAACAGGGAATTCTCTGTCCCCGGCCCGACACTGAAGTACTCATTGAAGCCGCTTTGGATCAGATTGAAAGGCGGGGGTATCGCCGAATTCATGACCTTTGCGCGGGGAGCGGCTGCATTGCCCTGACCCTGGCTCTGGAGAACAGTGAGCTGCGGGTCAGCGCTTCTGACATTTCATCGACTTCCGAGTCTGTTTTTGAAAAAAACAGAAATAACCTGTGTGCCGGGAATGTCAAGTTCAGACTTGCTTCCCTGCTCAAAGGCCTGGAAGGTCCCCTGGATCTGATCGTCAGCAACCCCCCTTATCTAACAACAGTGGAAACTGAGGACAGAATGGATCAGAATTGGAGGGAGCCGGCACTGGCACTGGACGGCGGAGAAGATGGGCTTGATCTGATCAGAGAAATTATCCGGGATGCCCCCCTCCTTCTGAACAAAAAGGGAATGCTCATGATGGAAGCCGATCCACGCCAGATGGATGAAATGGAGCGATTAATGGGAGCAGCAGGGTTTGATAAAATTAAGAGGGTCCAGGATCTGGCCTCTCATGAAAGAGTCATTCAGGGAGAGATTCCATGATTGATGTTGCTCTGGTTACTCCGGATAAGGTGGAAGTTCTTATTCAGGAATTTCTAGAAAAGCTCGGCCATTTCAGCGAAGAGGATCAGCAGGAAATACTAAAAGCCTGCCGCTGGGCTCAGGAGCTGCATTCAAAGCAGAAACGGGCCAGTGGTGAACCTTATGTCATCCATCCCATTCATGTTGCAGAGATACTTCTGAGTTTGCAGCTGGATGCCACGGCGATCAAGGCAGGACTCCTTCATGATATTCTGGAAGACACGACTGTCACCAGGCAGGAAATCAAAGACCGCTTCGGTATGGAAGTTTTTCATCTGGTCAATGGTGTTACAAAAATCAACATCGTCAATGTTAAGAATAAACGTGTTCAGGAAAGAGAAACCATCCGCAAGATGATCCTGGCCATGGATAAGGATATCAGGGTTGTCCTGATCAAGCTGGCAGACAAGCGGCACAACATGAATACCCTTCAGTACATGCCCGAGGATAAGCAGAAGCGAATTGCCCGGGAATGTCTGGATATTTATGCCCCTCTGGCAGGGAAGCTTGGTATCTACTCCCTGAAAACAGAGCTGGAAGACCTGTCTCTCAAATATCTAAAGCCTGAGGTTTATGATGAAATAAAATTCTTCCTCAGTCAAAAGAAAGAGGAGCGTGGAGAGTTTCTGAAACTGGTTCAGGAACAGATTATCAAAGCGGCAAGGGAAGAAGAGATAGAAATCAGCATAAAAACAAGGGCCAAACACTTCTATTCCATCTATCTGAAGATGAAACACAAGGGGAAAGAACTCAATGAAATCTATGATTTTCTGGGTATCCGAATCCTTTGTAAAACCCAACCCCAGTGTTATGCCCTTCTGGGTCTGGTGCATCATCTTTACAAACCCCTGTCGGGACGTTTTAAAGACTACATTGCCATGCCCAAGGAAAATGGCTACAAGAGTCTGCATACGACGGTAATGACATCATCAGGAAAGCCCCTGGAAATTCAGATTAGAACCGATAAGATGAATAATACCGCCGAATACGGTGTTGCCGCCCACTGGGCCTACAAGGAAGGAAAGCAGACGGCCGATTTGGATAGTTATAATTCAAACCTCCTGAAAAAGCTAAGGGATATCAACAGTGAAGATTATGGTACCAGCGATTTTTTCAACAGTCTGAAAGAAGATGTACTCACGGATACCCTCTTTGTGTTCACCCCCAAGGGAGACACCATTGAGCTTCCCAGCGGCTCAACAGCCATTGATTTTGCCTACCACATCCATACGGATATTGGCGATCACTGTCTGAGCGCCAAGGCGGATGATATGATCATCCCTCTGAATAAATCCCTTAAAAACACTCAGACGATTTCTGTTCAGACCTCTGCCAATGCCCATCCTCATCTGAACTGGCTGCGTTTTGTAAAAACAACCCGGGCCCGGTCAAAAATACGAAACTGGCTGAACAGACACGATAGTGATATTGTCATTGACCGCCATATAGTTGCCAAAAAGGCCTTGAAACGCCAGTCAACTGCACCAGCACCAGTCAAGAATGCCCTGGAAGAAAAGCCTTTCCAAAACAAGATGATGGACAGCAGCAAAATCGGGATCAGCATCGATAAAGAGCGGAATATCATGATTAAACTGGCTGGCTGCTGCAACCCTACAGCAGGAGACAAGATCATCGGTTTTATTTCACGGGGCCGGGGTATCATTGTGCATAAAGCCGACTGTTACAACCTGAAAGGCATCAATGATTTTGAAGAGCGGAAAATTGATGTGGAATGGGAAAATTACTCCGATAAGGCGACCCAGAGTTTCAAGGTGGGCGCGCGGAATGTGGCAGATCTCTTTTCAGAAATTGAAGGAGCCATCCGCAAGTACCAGGGTCACCTCATCTCCGGCAGTATCAATGAAACCGACAGGGGAGATCTGGAGGGATATTTTACGGTGGAAATGAACAAAATGGATGATTACAAGAAGATAGCGAAAAGCATAAGAACCATACCTTCCGTAATGAATATACAAAAAGTGAAACAATTTTAAGGAGGATAGGACCCATGAGCCTAAACATTGTCTTGCATGAACCGGAAATTCCCCAGAATACTGGAAATATTGCCAGAACCTGTGCTGCAACCGGCGCAGCTCTGCATCTGATCGAACCCCTCGGTTTTTCTATCGATGAAAAAGCAGTTCGCAGAGCCGGTCTTGACTACTGGTCAAAACTGTCCCTCTTCGTTTATGCCAGCATCGAAGATTTTTTTGAACAGAACAGCGACGGTCCCTACTTTTTCTGCACGACCAAGGCTAAAAATACCTATGCCGATGTGTCCTACCCTTCTGGAGCCTATCTGATTTTTGGAAAGGAATCCAAAGGTATTCCAGAAGAGATCCTGGGTACACACCCGGGAAACTGTATCCGGATTCCCATGAAAGAGGAAATCCGGTCGTTGAACCTGTCCAATGCGGTGGCCATCATTACCTATGAAGCCCTGAAGCAGCAGAGTTTTCATGGGATGGAGCTGGAGGGAGAACTTCACAACCTTTCATGGGAAGAGAGCCTGAGCCAAACCAGTTGAACCCGGACTGCCTGATTAAAACAACCCGATAATACGCCCGGTATCGGTATCAATATCGATACCCATAAAGGCCGGTTTGCATCCCAATCCGGGCATGGTCATGATATTCCCCGCCAGGGGATACAAAAAGCCTGCTCCCGCACTGAGGCGTATGTCCTCCACAGGAAAACTGTATCCTTTGGGCGGTACATTCTTCCAAAGGGGGTTATGAGACAGGGAGTACTGGGTTTTCGCCATGCAGATAGGCAGCTCATCGTATCCCATATCGCTGTAGGTCTTTATTTTTTTCTCTGCAACAGACGAATATTCCACCTTAGCGGCCCCATAAACCTCTGTAGCCAGGATTTCAATCTTCTCCTTGACGCTTGTCTTCAGATCATAGAGATAACGGAATTCTGAGGGAGTGTTGCTTGCTTTGATGACAGCTGCCGCCAGATCGGCCGCCCCTTCTCCTCCCAGCTCCCAATGGCGTGAAATAACAGCATCCGCCGCACCCGCCGCCAGGGCTTCTTCCCTGATGATCTGCCACTCTTCGGGATCATCCGTCGGAAAGACATTGATGGCCACAACCACGGGTACCCCGAATTTCGCGACTGTCTGAATATGGGCGATCATATTGGCACAGCCCTTTTTAAGAAGCTCCGTATTTTTTTCTTTATAGATAGGATCAAGCTCCTTCCCCGGAGTGACCGCCGGTCCGCCTCCATGCATCTTTAGAGCCCTCACAGTGGCGACCAGCACCACCGCATCGGGGGTCATCCCGCTGGTACGGCATTTGATATGAAAGAATTTCTCCATCCCCACATCGGCCCCGAAACCGGATTCAGTCACCAGATAATCGGCCATCCGGATTCCCATTCTGTCGGCAATGACAGATGAATTCCCGTGGGCAATATTGGCAAAGGGGCCCGTATGAACCAGAGCAGCCTGCTCTTCCATGGTCTGCATCAGATTGGGCATCAGGGCATCTTTTAAAAGGACTGTCATGGCACCGGCCACTCCGAAATCTTCGGCAGTCAGGGGTTGTCCTTTTTTATCCAGAGACATAACCATCCGGCCGATCCTTTCCCGCATGTCTTTTAAATCCCGGGACAAGGCAAGGATCGCCATCAGCTCACTGGCAACGGTGATATCAAAACCACTCTGTCTGAGGGGACCATCTCCCAACTCACCCATGCCGACCATGATATTCCTGAGGGCTCTGTCATTCATATCCAGAACACGCCTCCAGAGGATGGCATAGGGATTTGGATTCAGCCGGGTCAGCCCCTGTTTGGCAAGGAAGGCGTCGCTCCAGCGGCTCTCATGATAGATCCGGGCATCCAGACCCGCCGCACCCAGGTTGTGGGCGGCAGTGACCGCATGGAGGTCTCCAGTGAGGTGAAGATTGAACTCTTCCATGGGGACAATCTGGCTGTACCCTCCTCCGGCAGCTCCGCCCTTGATTCCAAAGGTCGGACCCATGGAGGGTTGACGGATGGCACAGATCGCTTTATGACCCAGATAGGCCAGTCCTTCGGTCAAACCGATGGTCGTTGTCGTTTTGCCTTCGCCCAGGGGAGTCGGTGTGATAGCAGTAACATCGATATATTTTCCAGAGGGCTTTTTTTCCAGATCCTTCAGGGCATCCAGACGGATTTTCCCCTTCTCCGTCCCGTATGAAATCAACTGGTTCTCTGGAAGACCATACTTTGCGGCAATCTGAAGGATGGGTTGGATAGAGGCAGATTGAGCGATGTCTAAATCTGAGGGGGGGGGTGATATGCGGGTAACGGCCATTTTATGCTCCTGGACAAAAATTTCTTATGCAATATCAGCCCCTCACCGGGAGCGGCTTTTTGCACAAATCTATAAGAAATGATAACCCGGTTAGGTAAAAATAGGTTAAGAAATTTTACAGGGTCTGACCTTTATACATCTGAACCATATGATCTTTTTATTAACCTTTTTTCTCTTTTTTTGATTCACGGGACGAAATATTTCCGTTGTTTTATGTATCAATAAAAGGAGTCCACTATGAAGATGATGATTCTATCAATTTTACTGGTTCTGTTCTGGGGTTGCCATAATATGGATGAACCTGAAGCGAGTCCAAGCGGATCTATTAGAATAAGCATCGGCAATAACAACAATAAAGCTATTGGGATGGAAGATTCAACTACAGCCTCGAGTAATACGGATTTGTACGAAGTTTTAATTTACAATGAAACAACTGTCATATCTGCACTGCTGGATCTAAGCAACAGCACGACAACTCTATCTGTTGAGGTAGGGAATTACACGGTATTGATTCTTGCGGGGAACTGCTCCGGTTCGGAAGGAATATTATTAGGATCAGGATTTCAGGAGTCTGTAGCCGTTACAGAAGATTGCCTGACCGATGTCTCTGTTGCATTGACATCTATCAGCCATGAATTCACGGTACCTGAATCAGTTTCCTGCACAGAAACTTACACAATTTCCGTTGCCGGAAATACAAATAACCCGCTGCTGCAAGTCAGCAGCGGCGGGACTATCATGGAGAACAAACCCTATATAGAAATTGGCGATGATGCTACCAATCGTTATTTAAGCTGCTCCCACTCCGGTTCCTCCTGGTCCGGAACCATCGATCTCAATGCGCCGATTCTTTCGGATCAGACAAATATCCAGCTTTACGGGAGTAACATAAAAATTGTTGATCCCCAGTTCGGCCTTGATAGTGATCTGAAAATATTCGGGTCGATAAATTGGAAATGGATAAACAGCTCCCTGATCCCTGAAGGGATCAGGATGGAATCAGACAAGAATATTGAGTTTACCAGTGCCAATACGGGACTGAATATCGAAATTATCTGGAGTTGATATATAAAGGAGAAAAAGGCCGCCGATTTTGCTGCCTTTTTAAAATCCCAGAGCAATCATATACCTGCAATAACACCTCAAGCTAGCGCTTCTTCCAGCTCTTGTAATAATACTTTCTGGCAGCTTCCAAAAGGCGGTAAAAAAGATAAATCAGACGGCTGTAGGGATAATCCCAGGCTCCTGGTCTATGACGGATTTCTCCACCAAATCCAGTTTTAAAACGATACAGTCCCGCCATGGGATGGTCCGGGTCCTCACTGGGAGGAATTCCGAACATGTCATAACTGGTGCAGCCCCGTCTGCAGGCCTCCTGCAGGGCCGCTGACTGCAGAGCATAAGCGGGCATGAGGTTTCTTTTTTCATTGGATGATGCCCCGTAGAGATAAACCGCTTCCTTCTGGTGAAAAAGAACGATAATTCCTGCCAGAAGTTCAGCTTCTGAATAAGCCAGAAACAGTTTTAAACGAGCTTGCTTGTTGTCTGAAAGAAGAGAAAAGAGGTTTTCATAGTAGGAGAGAGGATGAATTCCAATTTTATCCCTCAGGGCAGTGATCCGGTAGAGTTCGTACCACTCCTTCAGCCTGTCGGCACCGGCGATCTCCACAGTGACTCCTTTTTTGGCGGCCAGGCGAATGTTGTAGCGTGTCTTTTTATGCATCCCCGGAAGCAGGGCATCGTATCCCTCCCGGAGGTCAAGAACCACCGTGTCGGGAGGCTGAATGTCGAGAGGAGCCTTTTTTAAAATGTCCGGAAATACGGGAGCCAGGGTATCAAAGGTAGAATATTCAGGTAGATCGTAACGGATAAAGAAACAACCCAGGGGCAGGATGCCCCTCAATTCCATGGACAACTCCACCAGAAAGCTGTCTCTGTCCTCCTGTCCTGCAGAGGCGGGAGGCCCTCCGGGGACATAGGCCAGAGACAGACCGGCAGGAAGGGAACGGATGAGGATCAAGAGAACACCTTCTTTCTCCCCCCGATTCCAGCGTATGGCCTCGGCTTTCCAGCCGAAAGAGGCTTTCTGTTTTGCCCAGAAGGCGGTCTGGAGAAAACCAGCCGTTTCTGCCCTGGAGCTCAGTTCTTCCAGGGAAATTCGTTCAGCAATCAGGACGGCCAAAGATCAGCCTACTTCTCCATTGACGACTTTTTCGGTTCTCACAGGCTGTCCGGAGATGCATAAGGCCGTTTCTCCCACCATGACGGCATGGTCTTTCACAAGGATGGGACCCTCAAAAAAACGATCAACCTTGATCTTCTTGCCGGGGGCGGTCAGATCCGAGTTATCTCCTTCCAGAAGAACTCTGTCACCGGGCTGCCCGCTTGCAGAAAACAGAACTTCCATGTGTTCCTTGTTCTCGGCGGCGAGGAGCATTCCGTTGCTCTTTATCCCCCGCAGTTTGGCTGGTTTCAGGTTGAAGGCCAGAATAATATTCCTGCCTTCAAGCTCATCAATGCTGTAATGTCCCACCAGTCCGGAACAGATGGTTCTGCTCTCCGCCTCGCCCCCGTCCAAGGTGATAACATACAGTTTGTCGGCCTCGGGATGCTGGTCAACCTTGAGAATCTTTGCGACCCTCAGGTCGATGACTGCTCTGAAATTGGACTCGGGATTGTCCTCAGCTCCAGCAGCGGTTCTATCGGCCTGAGAACCTGCAAAGCGGAGAATCTGTTCTTCCACAAAGTCGTCTTCCAGCTTCTTAAACAGGATTTCAGGCTGTCCGATGGTGCCGACACCCTTCATTTCACAGAGATGTTCCCATTTCAGGTCTCTCAACCCCAGTTGGGAAGCGATGCGGTCGGATGTTCCCGGAAGATAGGGATGAACCAGAATAGCCAGGTCTCTCACCAGGTAGAGCAGGTTCATAAGGAGGCTGGCTGCCGCCTCGGGATCGTCATTTCTGGTTCTCCAGGGTTCACCTTCCTGAAAAGCCTTATTCCCCAGGCTGGAGAGATAGAGCATTTCCTTAAAGGCATCCCGCAACTCGGCTCTATCCAGCTTAGAGGTAATGACCGCCTCTCTTTCACTGATATCTTTCCAGAGGGCTTCATCTACCTTTCCCTCTGGGATTTTACCGTCGTAAAAGCGGTTTGTGAAGGTCAGAGTTCTGTTGACCAGGTTTCCCAGATTCCCGATGAGTTCGGAGTTTACCTTTTCCTGAAAATCTTTCCAGGTGAACTGGGTGTCCGATTTTTCGGGTCTGTTATAGAAAATATAAAATCTCCAGACATCCGCCGGGATACCTGTGTCCTGACAATCGTTGCCGAAGACACCGATTCCCTTGCTTTTAGAGAATTTTGTGTTTTCATAGTTAAGGTATTCACTGGAGGACATATGATGAAGCATGGTCCAGTTTTCTCCCGATCCGAGCAGTGTAGAGGGAAAGATGACAGTATGAAAGGGAATATTATCTTTACCGATAAACTGAAAGAGTTTCACATTTTCAGGATTCTGCCACCAGGATTTCCACTCGGGAGTATAACAGGCTGAAATGGAGATGTACCCGATGGGAGCGTCAAACCAGACGTAGAAAACCTTGTCTTCAAAGCCCTCTTTAGGAACGGGAATACCCCATTTCAGGTCTCTCGTGATGGCTCTCTCTTTCAGGCCGTCCCGAATCCAGCTCTTTGTCATTTGAATGGCATTTCGAGCCCAGAAACCGTCTACTGAGGCTTCTTCCATCCAGGCTTCCAGCTTGGGAAGCACAGCGGGAAGGTCAATATAGAGGTGACTGGTGTTTTTTAATTCCGGGGTGGCCCCGCAGGTTCCGCAACGCGGCTCGATCAGTTCGATGGGCTCCAGAAGTTTGCCGCAGTCTTCACACTGGTCTCCCCGGGCATTGATAGATTCACAGTGAGGACAGGTCCCATGGACATAACGGTCTGCCAGGAAACGATCGCAGCTGTTGCAAAAAAGCTGTTCAATCGTTTTTTCATTGATTAGACCAGCGTCATCAATTTTTTTAAAAAGCCCCTGAACGATTTCGGTCTGCTCGGGTGTTGAGGTTCTTCCAAAATAGTCAAACTCAATATTGAACCATTTATAGATATCTGCATGGACCTTATGGAAGCGGTCACAGAGCTCCCGGGGAGTCACGCCTTCTTCCAGGGCCTTTGTTTCGGTGGCGGTTCCGTATTCGTCGGTGCCGCAGACATAAAGGGTTTCATAGCCGTACTGGCGGCAAAACCTGGCAAAAACATCGGCTGAGAGAACCTGTATAAGATTTCCCAGGTGGGGAATATTATTTACGTAGGGTAGTGCTGAAGTCACAAGTCTTCGTTTCACGGCCAAACCTCGCTGAAATCTTGATTTATTGGATTGTTTCAATCGGATTATCATAAAAAGGGTGAAAGGAATTGTCAATGCCGCCTCTTAGGGAGAACAAACGATTATCCTTGACCTGAGAGGCCAGGTTATATACCTTTTAAGACAGAGTTAAAGGATTACATGTCCAAAGACTCGATAATTTGAAAATAAGGAGCCTATCCATGCCTGAAAGAGATGTCTCTCCTGAAAAAGGAAAGATTAATTTGCCGATGAAGCCAAAGTACATTTGGATCATATTGATTGTTGTCATCGCAGCATTCAGTATTATGAGCGGTGTTTATGTCGTAGACCAGACCGAAGAAGCGGTTGTACTGACACTGGGAAAATATAACCGGACAACCGGAGCGGGACTACAGTATAAAATCCCTCTGGGAGTGGAAAGAGCCTACAAAGTTCCCACCAAGGTAATCCAGACCATGCAGTTCGGTTTCAGAACCGACAGCGCCGGAATCAATACAGTCTATTCAAAGAATGACTATTCCAATGAATCCCTCATGCTTACCGGGGACCTGAACATTGTAGATGTTTCCTGGATCATTCAGTATAGAATTGTTGACCCCCAAGCCTGGCTGTTCAATGTGAACAACAAGGAAAAGACAATCCGGGATATCTCCCAGTCCGTCGTAAACCTGCTGGTAGGAGACCGGGCCATTCTGAATGTTATCGGATCTGAAAGAATAAGCATCGAAGACCAGAGCATCCAGATGCTCCAGGCCGTAATGGATGATTACGGAATGGGTATACAGGTAACGACCGTCAAGCTTCAGAACATAGTGCCCCCCGTGGGAGAAGTTCAGGATGCCTTTGAAGACGTGAATAAAGCCATTCAGGATATGAACAGACTCATCAATGAAGGGAAAGAAGCCTATAACAAGGAAATCCCCAAGGCAACAGGTCAGGCTCAGCAGTTGATTCAGGTGGCAGAGGGATACGCAACAGAGCGTGTGAACAAAGCAAACGGTGATACGGCTCGATTCTCGGCTGTATTGACAGAATACAACAAGAATCCTTCCATTACCCGGGACCGGCTTTACTATGAAATGATAGACGAGGTCCTCAAGAAAGGAAACCCTGTTGATATTGTAGACAAGAATCTTAAAAACTTTGTCCCCTTCAAAGCCATTGGCGGACAGACAGGAGGTGTACAGTGAACAGTTCAATAAAGATTTTACTTGTCGCAGTTGTTCTTTTCATATTGGTTGCATTTATGGGACCTTTTTATATTGTTCCCGAAGGTGAGCAGGCAATCGTTACCCGTTTTGGTAAGATTGTGAAGGCTGAAACCGATGCCGGATTGAAGTTTAGAGTTCCATTTGTGGATAATGTTTCCCGATATTCCAAGAGAATTCTCAGCTGGGATGGTGACCCCAAAAGACTTCCCACATCTGAAAACCAGTTTATCTGGGTCGATACAACCGCCCGTTGGATCATCAGTGATCCTGCCAAATTTTATGAATCTGTCACATCCATGAACCAGGCCTACGCCCGGCTTGATGATGTCATCGACTCGGCTGTGAGAACCATCATTGCCCAGAATCCTCTGGCCGAATCTGTGAGAAGCACAGACCAGATCAGAAAATCTTCTGTTAAAACCCAGGCAGCGCAGGTCATCACCGATGAAGAAGGGAACGGTCCAAACTTCTCGATTACCACTGGAACAAACTTTTCCAAAATTAAGAAGGGACGTCAAATAATTTCTGATCAAATTCAGACCAGAGCCAAAATTTTAACACCCGAGTATGGAATAAAGCTGATAGACGTTGTTATCCGTCAGATCCGTTATTCTGACGACCTGACACAGTCTGTCTATGCCAGAATGATCACAGAACGAAACCAGATTGCCCAGGCCTATCGGTCTTATGGTGAAGGTCAGAAAGCAGAATGGATGGGAAAACTCGAAAGAGAACAGAAATCAATCCTTTCAGGAGCTTATGCCAAGTCTCAAGAGATCAAAGGTCGGGCCGATGCAATATCAACAAAAATCTATGGTGATGAATATGGACGTAATCCTGATTTCTATAACTTCTGGAAATCTATGGAGTCCTACAGTACCACCCTGCCCTCTTTGAATAAGACATTGACAACAGATATGGATTATTTCAAATATCTCTATAATTCCACAGGTAGATAAACTCTTCCTATATAAAAAACCGGGGCAGTTAAAACTGACCCCGGTTTTTTTTGATACTTTGAGTTAAACCCTTTACTTTTTCACCTTCAGATGCTTCTGGGCCAGCCAGAGATCGGCAGGTCGATTAAACCTGTTCTTACCGGACAGAATTAAATAAAGAACGAAACAGAGAAGCACATAGAAGGCATAGATACCCAGAACGATATAAGTCTGTACCAAAGAGCCTTTAAGGGCGCCATAAGCTGGCATATTAGCTGTAAGGATAATAGGAATCACCATGAGGAAGACCATCCCCGAGGCATACATGTAATCCTTGGATGCGGGTGTCTCGAACTCGGGATCGATGATTCTCAGAAGAGCAAGGCCCGTTGGCAGTGTTCCTGTAACACAGCCATAGATCAGAATGGCCCTGTAAAAACTATGATCTTCAAAGATCCGGCTGGACAGCCAGATATGAGTGACGATGGTAATAAAACCACTGATCCCGGCAACAACCAGAATGGGAATCCAATAATCCACCAATACGGCGATAGAAATGGCTCCCACCGAAGCGGCTACCATAAAATCGACGGAAAAACCGGCCACTCGCGTCAGCCTCTGATCATCTACAATGTATTCCAGATTCAGGATGACCAGAATTTTTTTCACAACCATGGCCATGACGGCAGAAAAGATAAACATGATTCCCCAGAGGTTCACAGCCAGTTCAGATCCCAGAGGACCGGCAAAAGCCAGGAGCCAGGACAGAAGGCGTAGAAACAGGTAGCTGAGCAGATAGGTACCCAGAATCATGGCGGCATTGAAAGACAAGGGGTCGATGGCTTCGGTGGAAGTCTTATTTGACACCATTTCGCCGGGTGCCTCCTCCCCTCTTTTCACAACACCTGCACGGACAGTCGCTTTATCCAGACCGGACATCTGTTCGGGATAGATCCATTTCTTTTTGAGACCGAAATTAATCAGAAAAATCCCCCCGAAACAGGCTAGCAGAAACCCGAGAGCACCAAAAGTGAGACCAACCGAAGCCAGTCCTTCAAAACCCAGATCTTCCCAACCGCTTCCGATGGCAAAGGCCTGGCCTGGTCCCAGTGAAAATCCGAGAGTAGCGAAGAGGCCGAAACCGGGAAAGAGATTCGGAAACACGGTGTGTATCATAATGAGGGTCAGGACTGTCCCGACAAAGCACTGCAACCCGTATTGGGCGACAAGAGATGTGGCCATTGAAAACACGGCTTTTCTGTCTGACTTAACCTTTTTTCCAACGCGAAGAATCATGGCGATAAATGAAATATTCAGAAAATGAAAAACCATGTTTCCAAGAGAAAGGGTGGTCCAGCCCCAAAGGGGTCCTATCCAATTGTAAAATATCAGGAGAATAAATCCTGCAGTCAGAGAATTGGGTATCAGATATTTCTGAAAAAAACTGATTTTTGACCGGATCAGTGTTCCCAATAATAAGGCGATGGAGATAATGCCGAGATCAATAATAAAAGTCCAATGAAAATTCACGAGTGCCTCCTGTAGCCATTGACACAATACACCTTTAATTTACAACAGAAAAGGCATTTTTGTCAAAAAAAAAGGTCCCAGTCTCCTTTTGGGAGACTGGGACCTTTGCTCAGGATTTACACTGAGAGAATGAATTAAACCTTATCGTCGGGGATCTCTTTTTCTTCATCCCCTTCCATGGTCAGAGGCACTTCCCTTGTGAAGGGAGACTCTGATTTATGATCCGAATTGACCTGGGGGGGTTCATTACTTTCAGCCAGCTCTCTCGCCTTATTCCGTGCGATGATGGCATCGTTCCGTTTCTGTCCTGTCATGGCGGCCCGTTCTGTGACCTTCATGTCCCGTTTCTTTCGGGTGACAAGTTCGTTGGCGCCGGTATCATTGGTTCTAATGATCTCCAGAAATTCCTCGTTGCTGATCACTTCTTCATCCATCAGATGATCGGTCACCTTCTGCAGGAGATCTCTGTGTTTTGTCAGCATATCTACAACCACCTTGTAACGCTCTTCCATAAGCCTGGATATTTCTTCATCGATGTACTGCTGGGTCTGTTCAGAATATTCTTTCTGCGGTCCACTGCCGTCAAGGTAACTGCCGCTCCGTCTTGTGAGAGCCATATTCTTGAAGCGTGCACTCATGCCGTATTCGGTAATCATGTTGCGGGCGATATCCGTACTCTTCATGATATCATTGGATGCACCGGTTGAGATCATATTGAAGACAATTTCCTCCGCAGCCCGTCCTCCCAGAAGGATATCTATCCGCCCGATCAGTTCATCCTGAGTCATAAGAAAACGGTCTTCCGTCGGGGTCTGAAGGGTATACCCCAGGGCTCCCATACCTCGGGGAACAATGGATATCTTATGCACTGGATCGGCATCCGGTGTAAAAGCGGCCACCAAGGCATGTCCTGTCTCATGATAGGCCACGATTTCCCGCTCCCTGGGATTGATCAGACGGTTCTTTTTCTCAAGACCGGCAATGGTTTTTTCAATGGCCTCATCCAGGTCCTTATGAGTCACTGCCTTCCGTCCTCCCCGCACAGCCAGAAGGGCGGCTTCATTGACGATATTGGCAAGGTCAGCACCAACAAAACCGGGTGTGGCCTTGGCGACATTTTTTAATTCAACCGAGGGGTCCAGTGTGACTCCGACGGTATGGATTTTCAATATGGCTTCCCGTCCCAGAAGGTCGGGCTTATCCACCAGAACCTGTCTGTCAAATCGACCGGGTCTGAGGAGAGCCGGGTCCAGAACTTCCGGTCTGTTGGTGGCGGCCAGGATGATAACACCCGAGGTGGAATCGAATCCATCCATTTCCACCAGCAGCTGGTTCAGAGTCTGTTCACGCTCATCATTGGTACTCATGGCTCCGGCGCGGCTTTTTCCAATGGCATCAAGTTCATCGATGAAGATGATGCAGGGCGCTTTTTCACGAGCCTGCTTGAACAGGTCCCTCACACGGGCTGCTCCGACACCGACAAACATTTCAACAAAGTCGGCACCGCTCATCCGGAAGAATGTCACTGCCGCTTCGCCGGCTACAGCACGGGCCATCAGGGTTTTACCTGTTCCTGGAGGTCCTACCAGGAGAACACCTTTTGGAATTTTACCACCAATAGCGGTGTATTTATCCGGGGTCTTGAGAAAATCGACGACCTCAATTAATTCATCTTTTGACTCTTCACAACCCGCCACATCCTTGAATCGTGTTTTCAAATCTTCTTCGGCGACAATCTTTGAATTATTCTGACCAAAACTCATGACGTTTGATCCGCCGCCCATGTTACCCATTTTTTTGAAGATCATCCGCCAGATGTAAAAGAGAATCAGAAGTGGGATGACCCAGCTCAGCAGGATCTCTACGAAATAATTCCTCTTTTCCTGTTCTGCATAGAACTCAACTCCCTTACTTTCCAGAAGAGGAACGAAGGTTGGATCATTGATAGGTACTGTTTTAAAAACATTCCCCAGATCTTGGGAGGGTGCGTTCCCTGACAGGCGTTGGGAGATGGTATCAACCACCTGAGAGGCATACTCGTCGGATGTATAGGTCATGCCATAGTAAAAAGAAGGGGTTATCTTGACCCGTTTGATTTCACCCGCAGTAACTTTTTCTTTGAAGTTGGAAAACTCGATGACCTCATCAGGGGTTTTCAGAAACATAAAATTGAGTATTGCCAGTACAACGATGACAAGGAGAAAGTACCAGAAAGAAAATTTATATTTTCCATTTTTGAATTTCTTGACTCTTTTTTCCATATTCTCTGGTTTCAACTCATTCCGGAGCTTCTGTTTCCAGTCATCATTGTTATCCTGTTTGCCATTGGCATTCAGTTTATAGTCATCAGTTTCTTTACTCATCTGTTACTCCTGCCTGACCTGTCTTCAGATTAAGGCTCTTGGTCTGAATTCCCGAATTGCGGGACTTACAAAACCATTATTATTAAAATACGGAATCTCCTGGGGGAAGTAAAGTTAAAAAAGTCCTGTAAATCCCCCCCACTCTGGCGAACTACAGGATTATCTTTAGACTATGGAACTGCCCTAATGTTTTACTCTTTTTCTGGTGATTCTTTTTTCTTAACGGGTGCCGCTTTTTTTACTGCTGCCGCTTTCTTTACCGGTGCCGCTTTCTTTCCTGCTGCCGCTTTCTTTACTGCTGCCGCTTTCTTTCCTGCTGCCGCTTTTTTTACTGCTGCCGCTTTCTTCTCCGGGACTTCTTCCCCGGGGAGAGGTTTTGCATTCCGGCATTTCGGGAATGCTGTACAGGCCAGGAATGGTCCCCGGCGACCCATTTTCACTTCCATGGGACTTCCACATTTCTCACAGACCTCACCTTCCACTTTGGGGAGAATGACAGCCTTGCCGTCTTTGTCTATGGGCATGGTATTTTTACAATCAGGATATCCGGAACAGGCCAGAAAAGGTCCTCTGCGACCCATCTTCACTTCCATTGGCTTTCCGCATTCATCGCAGTCACGCACAATTTTGGGCAGTTCTACGGGTTTACCCTCTTTATCCAGAGACAATGTATTTTTACATTCAGGATAGCGGGAACAGGCCATGAATTCCTTGCCGTACCGGGATTTTTTCTTGATCATATTGCTGCCGCATTCGGGGCAGGGGATGACTTCTGCAGGTTCTGCATTCTCATCTTCATCCAGTTCTCCGGGCATGGGGATAAGGCCCTTGCATTCGGGATAGGTAGAGCAGCCCAGGAAGGCCCCGTTTACGGAATAACGAACCAAAAGAGAACTGCTGCAGAGAGGACATTTTTCATCTCCGTCCCAGGGACGGCCTTTCAATGGTTCCGCCTCTTTCAAAGCTTTTTCAAGTTTCTCGTCAAAGGGTTTATAGAAATGATCAATCAGGGTGACCCAGTCTTTGTGTCCCTGTTCAACTTCATCCAGGCTGTCTTCCATACCGGCAGTAAATTTCAAATCCATGATGTCATCAAAATTTTCCACAAGAATATCATTGACCGCCATGCCCAGTTCGGTGGCATGAAAGGCCCTGCTTTCCAGGCGTACATAACCTCTGTCATTGATCGTTTTGATGATTGGTGCGTAGGTAGACGGACGGCCGATGCCCTCTTTTTCCAATGCCTTCACCAGACTCGCTTCAGAGTAACGGGAGGGCGGTTTTGTGAAATTCTGAGTAACATCCAGATTATCCAGATTCAGAGGATCATTCTCTTTTACGTCGGGCAGGTTCTGATATTTTGCATCTTCCTTCTTTTCACTATCGGGAATCAGAATGCTATGTCCCAGAAAGCGTACAATTCTTCCTTTGGCTTCCAACTCGGCTTCTCCCGATTCTATGGTAACCGTAGTGATATCATACCGGGCTGGAGGCATCTGTGAGGCAACAAAACGCCGCCAGATCAATTCATAGAGTCTGTATTGATCCCGTGTCAGATAGGGTTTAACCTTTTCAGGGGTTAACTCGACAGAACTGGGACGAATCGCCTCATGAGCATCCTGAGCATTCTTTTTGGTAGAATACTCCTGAGGTTTTTCAGGGAGATATTCAGGATCAAAGTTTTTTGAGATATAGTCCCGGACTTCTTCTATAGCTTCCGGTGCAATCCGGGAGGAGTCGGTTCTCATGTAGGTGATTAAACCCTCTGTGGAACCATCAATCTCCATTCCTTCGTAGAGTTTCTGGGCAACCGACATGGTCTTTGTTGTACCAAAGCTCAGATAGGTACTGGCTCCCTGCTGGAGGGTGGATGTGATATAGGGAGGACTAGGGCGGCCTTTAGCTTCCCTTGTCTCGATTTTTCGTATTTTAAGATTGTTATTTCTCACATGTTCAGCAACCACGGCAGAGGCGTCTTCAGTGGAAGCGGCGGGACTGCCCAATTCGAATTTTTTCCCCTGCCAACGGACAAGGGCTGCTTCAAATTGTTCTTTTTGAACCTCAGGTGATGAAACCAGAGCTTTAATTCGCCAGAACTCTTCCGGTGTAAAAGCCTTGATTTCCCGTTCCCGGTCGACAACGATACGAACTGCCACAGACTGAACCCGTCCGGCACTGAGGTTCTTGGCAACTTTCTTCCACAGGAAAGGGGAAAGGCTGAACCCTACCAGCCGGTCCAGGATTCTCCGGCCCTGCTGGGCATTGACCCGGTCCATGTCAATCCTGCCGGGATTTTCAAGGGCATGCAGAACGGCGCGTTTCGTAATGGCAGAATAGGTCACACGGTGAGCATTTTCATCACTGAGATTCAGGGCTTCCTTTAAATGCCAGGCAATAGCCTCACCCTCGCGGTCGGGGTCAGGAGCCAGGTAGATTTCATCGGCCTTGGCTGCGGCATCCTGCAGCTCTTTGACGGTTTTTTCTTTGCCTTTGATTATAATGTAGTCGGGTTTGTAGTCATGTTCGAGATCTATTCCCAGAGCTTTCTTGCCGCGACCACTGCTATTCAGGTCGCGGATATGTCCGACCGATGCTTTGACAGTAAAATCTTTACCGAGAATTTTTTTAATTGTTTTTGCTTTTGCGGGGCTTTCCACGATCAAAAGTTTCTTTATTGCTGCCAAGAGTTCCTCCAGGAAAATATGTAAAAAATCAGGACCTTGGATAAATAAATAGTCAAGGAATGCTTTATTGTCAAGTTGTTATAATATTCTATCCCCGCTGCTTGTTCACATATGCCGGGTAATTTATGATGTTTTAATGGGCCGAACAGAATTGGATATCAAGGTCTCCTGTAATTATAAAGGGACAGATCTTGAAACGCAAATCAGAAAGAATCTTCACATAAAGGTATTTGAATATACCATACTTAAGAAGAGCCTGGACAGCCGGCGCAAAGACCGGATTCACTGGCAGATTCGACTGAGGGTCCATTCAAATGAGATTAGAGAGACAAAAAGAAAGGGAAACTCCCCCAGTCCCGACAGGTTTATCATACCCCGTATCAACACAAAAAGCAGAGTCATCATTGCCGGCACAGGTCCGGCAGGAATCTTTTCTGCCCTGTATCTCCAGAAAGCCGGATTTATGGTTACCCTTCTGGAAAGAGGACGGGATGTCAGGCAAAGAGCAAAAGATATAGAAAAATTGGAAAACTCCTCAGAATTTACCGAAAACAGCAATTACAGCTTCGGTGAAGGAGGTGCTGGAACATTTTCTGATGGAAAACTAACCTCCCGGAGTAAGCATATAAAGAAGGAAAGACAGTATATTCTGGAGGAGTTTGTCAAAAATGGTGCTCCCGAAGAAATCCTTTACCTGGCCCACCCTCACATCGGCAGCGACAGACTGGTCCCCATTGCCGAAAATATGCGCATTGATTTTCAGAATCATGGGGGACAGATCCTGTTTGACTGTACCCTGGAGGATATTCCCGGAACAAGCCGGAAAATTGGAAGCATCCAGACCAGTCAGGGTGAAATTCAGGGGGACTACTTTATCCTGGCAACAGGGCATTCGGCTCTGGATACCTTCCGGATGCTGATCCACCGGGGTGTCTTTTACAAGGCTAAAAACTTTGCACTGGGTTTCCGGATGGAGCACTCTCAGGAACAGATCAACAGGATTCAGTGGGGGAGCCCGTCCCTGGAGGGTGTGAAAGCCGCCGAATACAGACTGACCTCCGCCGCCGGGACTCTTCCTGTCTACAGTTTCTGTATGTGTCCCGGAGGAAAAGTCGTCCCTGCCGCAGCTTTCAAAGGCAGCAATATTGTTAACGGCATGAGTTTTTACAACAGGAACGGTCCCTTTGCCAATGCAGCTCTCGTGGCAGGCATTCCCCCCGGCCTGATTAAGGAGAACGAACCAAGCGCTCTGGAGAGCCTGGACTGGCTGGAATCTCTGGAACACAGTTTTTTTGAGGAAACCCGAGGCTACAGGGCTCCTGCCATGACCATCAAAGATTTTCTTTCCTCTTTTTCCACGGGAACACTCCTCCCTTCTTCCTATGAACCAGGACTGATGGCATCGGATCTGACCAGACTGCTCCCGGAAGGAGTGATTACATCCCTTCAGGAAGGACTGAGAGATATCTGCCGCCGCCTGCCTGGATGGGATGAAGGGCAGCTGATAGGTCTGGAGAGCAAAACATCCTCACCCATCCAGGTTTTAAGAGACAGAGACAGCGGTCTGACAGAAGGTTTTGATAACCTGTTTGTCTGCGGAGAGGCCTCAGGATGGTCCGGAGGCATAATCAGCTCCGCATCAGACGGACTTAAAACCGCCCGGGCTCTGGCACAGAACTGTCAATAAGCTGAGGAGTAGAGAGGATAGATCGAATTTTACTTGAAAAGCCTTTACTGTGCTGATACGATGAAGCAATGAAAACAATAAAAATTATATTTAAAGATATTAAGATTCTGGACAGCCGCGGTGAAATGGATCAACCCGTCAGCTCTCTGGAGTATGATTCAAGGAAAGTGTCGACTGGGGCTCTGTTTTTTGCCCTGGAAGGTGTCCATACGGACGGCCACCAATACATTGATCAGGTCATCCATCAGGGAGCAGCAGGAATCGTATACTCCAATGATCTGGATATTTTTGTTGATGGCATCACTTACATCAAAGTAGAAAACACAAGACAGGCCCTATCACCGGCTTCTGCTTCTTTTTATGACTTTCCCTCGAAAGAACTGAAAGTCATAGGAGTGACCGGAACAGACGGCAAGAGCACCACAGTCTCCTTTATCCACCAGCTCCTGGAGATGGAAGGCATGAAAGCCGGATTCCTGTCTACTGTGAACTACCAGACAGGAAACCTGGCGAAGCCCAATCCTTTCAGACAATCCACACCAGAAGCCCCTCATATCCACAAGATACTGAGGGAAATGGTGGACAATGGATTAGAATACGCCGTTTTAGAGGCCACTTCTCACGGACTGTCCCACAAGAACTCCCGTCTGGCCGATGTGGAGTTCAATGTGGCCGTCCTGACAAACGTATCGCATGAACACCTTGAATTTCATGGGACTGTAGAACAGTACAGGCTGGATAAGGCCAATTTATTCAAGATGATTGCCGACTCTCCCCTGGAAGAGACCTTTGGTGTTATCAATGATGATGATCAGTGGACTGAAATTTATATGGATGCCATTGGTGAAAAACCAGTCTTCCTCTATAGCCTGAAAAACAAGAATGCCGACCTCTGGTGCAGTGACTATCAGAGTGATGAGGAAGGGATTGCCCTGACTTTTCATCTTCCCAACGGCAAAAAAGAGAGCCGCTTGAATATGCCCGGTCTCTTTAACGTTGAAAATGCGATGGCCGCCCTTTTGGTTGTTTCAGAAATTCTGGAAGAAGATACCCTGGAACTGCTGGATCATGTTCCCAAGCTTGTAGGTGTAGAAGGCAGAATGTCTCCAATCAGCGGCAATATGCCCTTTTCCGTTCTGGTGGACTATGCCCACACACCCGGTTCTTACGAAAAGATCCTTCCCCTGGTCCGCAGCGATGTGCAGGGCAAACTGATTGTACTCTTTGGTTCAGCGGGAGAACGGGATATTGAAAAACGCTCTGAACAGGGTGAAATTGCTGAAGAATACGCCGACATTATCATCCTCAGCGATGAGGATCCCCGGGGAGATGATCCCATGGATATCCTGAAGGACATCGCCGAAGGAATAACATCTAAAGATCTGGATAAAACCCTCTTCCTCATTCCCAACAGGAAGGAAGGAATGAAAAAAGCCATTGAACTGGCTTCAAAGGGAGACATGATTCTGACTCTGGGTAAAGGCCACGAAAGCAGCATTATCTATGATGATGGTCCCCGTCCCTGGAAAGAAGCAGAGGTGCTGAAATCCCTCTTGATAGAGGCCGGGTTCACTGTCGAATAGACGAACAGAGTCGGGTTCATAAAAATGGAATCCCCAATGCATTCCAATGCCTGGGGATTCCCATTTTTTTCTCAATTTATATCATTTAATTTCAGTGTTTAAGACTCAAAGTCCCTGTACAGAAAAATCCCACAATAATACCCAGAAGAGTTCCCATAAAGACCTGGGGATAGGTATGACCCAGGAGTGTTTTCAAGGCCTTGGGACTATTCCCTTCTTCGAAGAGATGTGATAATTCTACTATCAGACTGTTGAGGATCTCTGCATGCTGTCCTGCGGCCCGCCGCACTCCAGTAGCGTCATAAATCACAATGGAACCAAAAACAATAGCAATCGCAAAATAGGGGCTTTCCACACCGTACACCAGACCACAGGCAGTAGAAAGAGCCGCAACGGCTGCGGAATGGGACGAGGGCATACCACCGGTTTCTGTCAGTCTGTCCCAGGCCATACGTCTTTCCAAAAATAAGATGAGAATGACCTTGGCCAACTGAGCAACAAGCATTCCCATAAAAGCGGAATAAATGAGGGGATTGTAAGTGAAAAAATTCATTGTTCCTCCGGAAAACCCGACAAATGGAATACTTTCAGTCCGGATTCCATTTTATATTCTTTTCTTTCGAAGAAGAATCAATAGTGTACAACATTAGCATGACAACCATGACTTGAGAAGAGGTTTCAATCATGTTAATCTATCTTCATGAATAAAACATCGGTAGCCCTGCTTTATGGTGGACGCTCTGGAGAGCATGAAGTCTCCCTTCGTTCCGCAGCCTCAGTTTACAAACATATAGACCGTGAAAAATACTATATTCACCTCATCGGCATCAACCGCCAGGGCGTCTGGTTTCTTCAGAATACCCCCGGGCCCGTGGAGGATGTTCTCTCCATAGAGGAAGACGTGCAGATGATGATTTCAGTCATCCCCGGCAAGGGATTGAGTTCTTCAAGGGGACCGATCTCTGTGGATGTGGTCCTTCCCATCCTGCATGGGACCTTCGGTGAAGACGGGACCCTTCAGGGGCTGCTTGAAATTGCAGATCTGCCCTATGCCGGGGCTGATGCGGGGAGCAGCTACCTCAGCATGGACAAGGATATTGCCAAGATTATCTGGCAGCATCACAATCTTCCTGTCGTTCCCTTCAGGAGCATCAGGAAGAGTCAAACCGAGGCGAAAGATTTCGACTGGAAGGATCTTCTGGAAGATTTAAAAATGGAATTTTCACTTCCCTTATTCATTAAACCCTCCCAATGCGGTTCTTCAGTGGGAGTGTCCCGGGTGGAGAAGGAAGACCTTTTTCAGGAAGCCATGGAAAAGGCATTCCGGTATGATTTAAAGGTCCTGGTGGAACCGGCAGTCAATGCCCGTGAAGTGGAGTGTTCGGTGGTAGGGAACGAAAGCCCCAAAGCCTTTCCTCCGGGAGAACTGGTTCCCAGCCATGAATTTTACGATTACGATGCCAAATACATTGATCCCGATGGAGCAGCCCTGGTCATTCCTGCCGTTCTCTCTCAAAAAGAGGCTCAAAATGTCATGGATATCGCTGTAAGAGCCTATTCGGCTCTGGGATGCAGCGGGATGGCCCGGGTTGATTTTTTTATGGACAGACTCAGGGGTGAGCTGTATCTGAATGAAATAAATACCATCCCGGGATTCACCAGCATCAGTATGTTTCCATTGATGTGCGAATCCGGCGGACTGGACTATGCGGATCTTCTGGATGAACTGATCAATCTGGCTCTGTCTAAATACGAATCCAGGCATTCCTTAAGGTTCAGTTTGATGTAATTTGCTAATCATATTCTAACTTTCTATACTTATGATACGGAGAGATGATGGCAGGAACAGTAAAAAAGATTGGTATTCTCACAGCAGGCGGCGATTGTCCAGGTTTAAATGCGGCTATCAGAGGTGTTGGAAAAACAGCCATTCTTAAATACGGCATGAAAGTCTATGGTTTCTCTTCAGGCTATCTGGGTCTGATCAATGGAGAATACCGAAAGCTGAATGAGAAATCTCTGTCGGGAATCCTGACCCTGGGAGGGACCATTTTAGGTACATCAAGGGAAAAACCTTTTAAACCCCAGGAATATGAAGAGTATATCGGGAGTAAGCCCGAACGCATTCTGGAAAACTATGACCGCCTGGGTCTTGATACCCTGATCTGCATCGGTGGTAACGGCACGATGAAGACGGCCGGAAAACTACAGGGGATGGGTCTGAATGTCATCGGTGTCCCCAAAACCATCGACAACGATGTCTGGGGTACGGATGTGACCTTCGGGTTTGATTCGGCAGTCAACATTGCCACTGAAGCCATAGACCGGATGCACACGACGGCCAACTCCCATAAAAGGATCATGGTGGTAGAAGTCATGGGCCATCACACGGGATGGCTGACCCTTTTTTCAGGCGTGGCCGGCGGAGGAGATGTCATCCTTGTGCCGGAAATTGAATGGAAGCCTGAAATTCTGAAAGACTATCTCTTAGGCCGGCTGGATGCGGGGAAGCCCTACTCCATTGTCGTCGTTGCAGAAGGAATTAAAATTCCCAAAAAGGGGAGAAAGAGGAAACAGGAATCTGCCGGAACTGCCGTGGCTACGATGATTCAGGAACTCACAGGCATTGAGACCAGAGAAACCATTCTGGGATACATTCAAAGGGGAGGATCCCCCTCCCCCAGGGATAGAATGATCGCCACCGAGCTGGGAGCCTATACCGCAGGCATGGCATCCAATAAGGAGTTTGGCCGTATGGCTGCCTATAAGGGGTATGACCTGATTTCGGTCGGCCTGGACGAAGTCGCCGGCAAAATAAAGTATGTCCCCCGGGAGCATCCCCTGATCCATCATGCCCGTTCTATCGACACCTGTTTCGGTGATGGTATGCCTGATATTATTAGAAGGAAAGGATAAGGAATATGGCCGTTAGCACATCATCCCTTAAACGGGATTATCCTTTCTTTAATAAAGAAATGAGCTGGCTTTCCTTCAATGCCAGAGTCCTCCAGGAAGCCGAAGACCAGAGGAATCCCCTGGGAGAGCGGATGAAGTTTATGGGGATCTATTCCTCCAATCTGGATGAATTCTTCAGGGTCCGTGTGGCCATGATCAGACGTCTGTGCCAGATGGGTCAGGAGGGAGTCCGAATTCTGAAAGAAGATCCTGCCGAAGCCATCCTTGAAATCCAGAAGGAGGTGGCACTCCAGAGAAAACGCTTTAATCTGACCTTGAAGTCTCTCTACAGTGAAATGGACGAGCAGGGCATACAGCTTCTGGATGATGATAACCTGGATGAAGACCAGATTGCCTTCACCAAAGATTATTTTGAGAGGGAAGTCCGGCATAAAATCTTCCCCATCATGATTGATAAACGCTATAAGCTGCCTGAGATGAGGGATAAAACCCTCTACCTGGCTGTTGAGATGAAAAGAATGGTTCGTCAGGAAGAAAAAACGACCTACAGCATCATCGAAATTCCGACGAAGGTCCTCCCCCGATTCATCAAACTACCCAACCAGGGGGATGATCAGAAAATCATACTCATAGACGAAATTGTCAGGGTGGGACTGCCCTCCATTTTCAGGGACAGCCACTACCACAGCTTCCGCGCCTGGAACTTCAAAGTGGTCCGTGATTCAGAGCTGGATATTGATGAAGATGATGATAGCCTCAGTTATATGAGCAAGATCAATCAGAGCATCCAGAAGCGTAAACTGGGGGATATCATCTGGTTCCTCTACGATACCGACATGAATGAAGAGCTGCTGAACATGTTCCTCAAAAAGATGAAATTCCGAAAACACGATACAGTAACCCCGGGGGGACGCTATCATTATTTCAGTGATTTTATTCGTTTTCCCAAATTTGTAAACCTTCCCTGCAGCGAATCGGATCAAGCCTTGAAGCATCGTCACTTTCCCACGGGAACCAAGATATTTCCTGCCATCAAGGCCAAGGATACACTGCTCTACTTTCCCTACCATTCCTTTGATACTGTAATAGACCTCCTGAGGGAAGCTTCTATTGATCCCCATGTGGAATGCATCAAGGTGACTCTCTACCGGGTGGCAAATTATTCCAGTGTTGTTAATGCTCTGATCAATGCCCGGAAGAACAGAAAGGAAGTTCTGGTCATTATGGAGCTGCAGGCCCGGTTCGATGAAGAAAATAATATTTTCTGGGCCAACATACTGAAAGAGAATGATGTACAAGTGGTTTTTGGTGTGGAAGGACTCAAGGTACACTCCAAACTGCTGCTCATTTCCCGGAGAGAAAAAGGAAAAACCGTCCGCTACGGCGGTATTGGAACGGGAAATCTGAATGAAGACACCGCCAGGATCTACACGGACTGCTTTCTTTTATCCGCCCATAAAGAGATTCTGGAAGAAGTGGATGCCCTCTTTGACTTTTTCGAAAACAACTACAGACATCGCCGGACCAAACACCTTCTGATCTCGCCCTATGGCCTGCGTTCCGGCATCTGCGAACTTATCGATCAGGAAATAGAGTGGGCCCGGAAGGGAGAAAAAGCAACCATTCGTATCAAGCTGAACAACCTCAGCGACGAAGGCATCATTCAGAAGCTCTATGAAGCCTCCCAGGCGGGAGTCAAGGTGAAGATCATTGTCCGGGGACGTTTTTCCCTGGTACCCGGTGTGCCTGGATTCAGTGAGAATATTGAAGCCATCAGTATTCTGGACAGATACCTGGAACACGCCCGCTTCTTTATTTTCAGGAACGGGGGAGACAATAAATGCTACATCACTTCAGCCGACTGGCTGGTTCGAAACATAGACCGCCGGGTGGAAGTAACCTGTCCTATCTACAGAAAAAGCCTCAAACAGGAATTAAAAAGCATTTTCGACATCCAGTGGTCAGATAACAGTAAGGCTCGTATACTGGATAAGGAACTTAAAAATATGTATGTCCCCCAGAATGAGGGAGAGGAAATGATCCGTTCCCAGGACGCCGTATATAAGTATCTGATACAAAAAACTGCCCGGAGTTAATATGCCCGTTTTTATAAACCGCGTCCTGAATATGAAAAATATCAAAGTGATTGGTTTTGATATGGACTATACTCTGGTCCGTTACCATACCGAGGCTTTTGAAAAACTGACTCACTCACTGGCGGCCCATCGTCTTGCCGACAGGCCGGACTACCCCGAGGAGGTCAAACATCTTGATTTTGATTTCCAGAGAGCCAGCGTCGGCCTGGTCATCGATAAAAGGAATGGAAATCTTCTTCAGGTCAGCCGTCACGGAAAAGTCAAGATCGCCTTTCATGGCCTGGAAGTTCTGGACTACCACAAACAACAGATCATTTACCAGGAAATGGCTATTGACCTGAGAGATCCGGATTTTCAGAGTCTGGACACCAGCTTTGCCATTTCCTACGGCGTTCTCTTCAGCCAGCTGGTTCAAATGAAATCAGATGGATTCAGCTTGCCCGATTATCGCCATCTGGCAGAAGATGTGAATCATGAGATAGACATCCTCCATCAGGATGACAGCATCAAATCCAGGCTCAGGACAGACTTTGACCGTTATGTCATAAAGGATCCCAAGGTGGCGGGCATGCTGGAACGCTACAGGGATTACGGCAAAAAGTTGATGATCATCACCAATTCTGACTATGGCTATACGAGGCAGTTGCTGGACTATGCCCTGAACCCCTACCTGAAGAAGCACAAAACCTGGCAGGATCTTTTTGATATTGTCATCACTTTTGCAGAAAAACCCCGTTTTTTTGAGCAGAAGGGGCGCTTCCTCCGCATCGATCCGAAAACTGAATTGATGAGCAACCATACGGAAGCTGTGGATTCCGGAATCTATCAGGGAGGAAATTTCCACAAGCTTCAACAGGATCTGGGGTTTTCTGGTAGTGAGATTCTCTACCTGGGTGACCACATTTACGGGGATGTTGTTTCCATCAAGAAAACCTGCAATTGGAGAACAGCACTGGTTTTGGGTGATCTGGAAGATGAAATTCAAGGGCTGAAAAAATCACAGAGCGTTCAGGAAGAGATCAATCGTCTGATGGGAGAAAAGCTCATCCTCGAAAAGGAAATAAATATCCTGGACTCCAAGCGCTTTGAAGGAGAGAATATCCCCCGGAGCAGGCTCACACCACTCTTTGACAAGATGGATGGCCTCAATACTAGGATTTCCGATCTGCTAGGGCAGTATAAAGCCTTCTTCAATCCCTACTGGGGAGAAATTCTTCGGGCGGGTTTTGATGAAAGCCGTTATGCCGAACAGGTCGAAAAATACGCCTGCATCTATATGACCAAGGTTTCAGACTTATATGAATATTCGCCTAAGACCTACTTCAGGCCTTTTAGACGGGTCATGCCCCATGAAGACATGACCCTGCTGAGCTGAAATTCCTAAGAGGACAGGCGCTCTTTCCAGGAGAGTAACTTAATCAGACTGTCATCCAGCCCTCCCGGCCGGCTGCTTAAGGCCCAGGATCGGCTGAATTGATGCCCCAGGGCAGTCAGCTGTTTATTCAGACTCATTCTCTCTTCGGCGGGAATCTTCTCCCAGTCGACTCCTCCCGTATCAAAGAGTATTGTCGATAGTCTTACTCCCATTCTGCATAAGGAGAGAGTCATTTCCAGTTCTTCCCGGAATATGACGGAACCTGTGCTCTCCACATCTGACAGAAGCCGGGAGCACTCATCCAGAATCTCTCCGGCTCTGCCCAGTCCGGCACAGCGGCATTTTTCATATTGATCCCGGACAAAGGGATAAAATGGATCCATCAGGAGATAGTTGAAGAGGGATCCGTTATGGAGAGAGACTGGATTTTCCAGATAAAGGGACGCCAGTTTCCGCAGAACCCGGGCTGACCGGCCGGAAGAGTCCCGAAACAGGAAGGTCGACAGGGCTGAAGTCCAGGTTGATTCCTCCATCTCCTCCATGGAGGAGGCACCGCCCCAGGCGGCCTGGGAAGCCATCAAAAATCCGGGCCAACTGACAAGGGGCTGCTGCCAATGTCCGTTATCACCCCAGTCTGTAACCATGTACCCCAGGGCGCCATTTTCCTCGGCCCAATAGGCGCCATTCCTGATATTTTCAAGGGCGTTTTCCCAGCGCCCTGCGAGAGAATGCCAGGAAGACGTTCCGGTACAGACGTAAAAATCAAGGCCGGCATCCTTAAGCACACCCGTTTCTTTCTCGAAGGGATGATCCCTTTCATAGCCCCAGTTGACCGCGATGAGATCTTCGGGAATTTCCGGAACCAATTCGGGATAGTTTAAAACAATATCCGCCCAGAACTGGACGGTAAATCCCCTACTGGTGGCTTCGTTTGTCAGTTTAATGAGAAAATCAAGATACACCCGGCCTTCCCCCTTCTCTTTTACGAGGTCTTGACTCCTTCCCAGACCCAGGTCAAAGGTCTCATCACAGCCGATATTGAACTGTCTGCTGGAAAAACAGGGGAGAAGCTGATCATAGAGGTCCTTCACAAGTTCCAGAGATTCATCGCATCCGGGATAGAGGGTGGTGGAAACGGGATGGAAAACACCCCAGGAATCTGTAAACCCCTGAGCCGTCTCGGCCAGTGAATGATATTTTGAATGCTTCAGCCATCGCTCCATATGGCCGAATGAATTCTGATTGGGAACAAGTTCCATCCCGCGGTCCAGACAGTACAGATCCAACTCACGGATTTCGGAGGGGGTAAAGGGTGAGGCATCCCTCCAGACCTCTTCGTGCCCTTTGTAGGCAAAAGTATGCTCTGTATAAAGCTGTATCTGATTGTACTTTAAAAGGACGAATCGCCGAATCATCTGTTTTAGATAATCCATCTTATAGACCCTGTCCCGACTCACATCCAGCATGACAGCCCGGTTGAGAAAAAGGGGTTCATCCTCGATGGTACAACAGTGTATTTTCCCCTCCTCCTGAGAACTCAAGACCAACTGGGTCAGGGTCAGTAAGGCATTATAACGTCCTCTCTGTGAGGACGAACGGATTGTCACGGTCTTTTGTTCAATTGTGAGAACATAAGCCTCGAGACTCAGCTCTCCGTCGGGCTGAACGATAAGATCTTCAGGAATCACCTTCAGCAGCGGATCTTTTAAAGCATCCATCAAACCGGCAGGTACTGTGTAAGACCCCTCAATTTCTGTTATTTTCGAGGGACGGGGTATAATATTTTTGTCCAAAATCTGCTCCTTTTGATCCGAATCGATACAGTCATTGTATTCATATATTCCTACGTTAACACTTTACATAAACCATCCCGTTTGTTCAACCAGGCAACAAACACATCTATAAAGGCACTGAAGCATATTTTAGAATAATTATGTTGACGGAATAAATGTATCATGTAAGAATAACATTAGTTGGTTTATGTCGCAACCAACTAATTCATCATTTTGAGGTTCCGTTGAAACTAAATGCAATCAGAAGAAACAGAATAGTCAACACCTCCAGAATCATCCGTGAAATATGGACAGCCCGGTCCATATCCAGGGTCGATCTCTCCCGGAGGCTGGACCTCAATAAATCAACTGTGACTAATATTGTCGGCGGGATGCTGGAAAGCAAACTGGTTCTGGAAACAACCGAAGGTCCCTCCTCTCCTCAGGGAGGCAGAAAACCTGTCAGCCTGGAGATCAACAGAAATTATGGATATATTCTTGGTTTTGAAATCCGCCCCGAATCCTATACCGTAGTGGCCGTGGATATCCTGGGAGACATTCTCTTTTCGAGAACAGAATCCATCAATATCGACTCAAAAAATTTTAGATCTCTGTTTTTTGAACTACAAGCCGGTCTTGAAGAGGAATTAAACTGGATTGGCCGTCCACTCATCGGCATCGGAATCGGTGTTTCGGGAATCATTGATGCTCCCAACAGGATTATCAAAGCCTCCATTCCTCTAAAATTTACCGAGCCATTTGATTTCTACAATGAAATTGCCATCCACTCAAAAGTGCCGATTTATATAGACAATGATGCCAATACCTGTGCCTGGGGAGAGCTTACATTCCATAGAACACAGAACCTAAAAAACTTCCTCTTCTGCCTTATTGAATTCAGAGACATCTCCAGATCCAAGGCTCCAGAACAGACGGCCATAGGAATTGGCATCGCCCTCAACGGCAATGTGTATTATGGAAGGAATTGTTCTGCCGGTGAGTTCAGAAGCATCTACTGCAATGATAAGAAAAACACGGGACAAGTCTCTCTGGACTATCCCAGGGACAACCCTATCCGGGAAGAACCAGAAATCATAGAAAGTTTTATCAGAGAAATTTCTCAGCACCTGGCCCTCTTTGTGAATACCTTCAATCTGAGTCAGGTATTTCTGGGTGGTGACCTGGGACCTCATATGACGGAACGTTTCAGAACCATACTGAATGAAGACATAAGCAAGAACTGGCCTTATCAGGAGAGGGTCGACTGTGAGGTCCGTTTCTCAACATTGGGTGATAAATCCGTGGCCTATGGCGCCGCAGGATTGGTGATGAACAGGATCTTTATTGATCTGGAAGTTTTGGAAGCCGAAGATGTACAGCGATTCGGCTCCCTCGAACTAATCGGGAATAGCGCGCTCTGATCCGGATGTCTCCCTTCAGAGCAGCGATGATCCATATTTATTATTTCAGGAATCCCGGCCGGAACGGCCGAAATATTTTAGGAGGCTTTTTATGAAAAAATTTCTTGGACTTCTTTTAATGACAGTCCTACTTGCAGGTTCTTTGTTTGCAGCAGGTGGTAAAGACAACGCCGCAACTGAAGAAAACAAAGTGGTTGTAGTGAAAACCATGGCATATGGTGACAACTCCAATCAAGAAGGTGTGAACTGGAAAAGAATCGTAGATACTTTTCACGATAACAACCCAAACATCAAAATTGATTTTGAAATGCTCTACGATGAGGCTTACCACCAGAAAGTAGTGGCAAGACTGGCTTCCGGCGATATTCCTCACATGGCTTACATGGGTGCCGATGCACGTTGGGGAGCCGCCTGGAAAGAAGCCGGACAGCAGTTCGATCATAGAGACATTATTGATAAAACTCTTTATGACTTAAAACTGATTCCCCCCATGGGACCCAATGGAGAAATTTATGAGATTCCTCTAGGGACCTCCAACATCACAACAGTTCTCTACATGAACAAAGCACTGGTTGAGGAACTTGGTTTTTCCCAGCCCAAAACCTATGAAGACATCAAAGCTATGGTTCCCGCCGCACAGGCAGCCGGTCTGGATGTTATATCCATTGACGGTGCTGATGGCTGGGCCTGGGGTTCCTGTCTGATGTCTGCCATGATTGCCAGAACTTCCGGAGATCCACAGTGGGTTTCCAAGGCTGTGGCAGGAAAATACAAATTCACAGACAAAGAGTTTATTGATGCTCTGAGCTACATCGATATGATGTTGGCCGATGGTGTAATCAGCTCTAAGGCAGTACTGGTAGACTATGGAACAAACATCTCCAACTTCAGCAACGAAAAAGCACTGTTTATGGTACAGGGACAGTGGGCTGCCGGTGGAATCGAAAATCCCGAAGTATCTGAAAACACAGTTATGATGGCATGGCCCAAAATGCCCGGTGAAAAATCCAAGACAAACGGTTCTGTAGCTGCGGCTATCCAGGTTGGTTACGGTCTTACAAAAGCCGGTGCTGCCGATGCAGAAGTCAAAGAAGCAGCTTTAAAATTCCTGAGTGTCTTTTACAGCGAACCTGAAACAACTCAGAGACTGAGAGACGGTGCAATCGTCGCTCCTATCCTGAAAGGATACAAAATACCTGCGGATCTTCCCGCTATTATGAAACAGAAAGTCGGTCTGGCTCAGACAGCACTGAACACCGATGTAATTGATGCATTCCTCAGCGGAGCTCCCAACGATGCTCTGAATGCGGGAATGCAGAAAATGGCATCAGGTCAGGCTTCAGCCGCCGAAGTTGCAGCCGAAGTTGAAAGACTTCTCCGCTAATCCTATAATTTATTAACAACAGGGGGGTATGAAAATATCCCCCTGTTTTTGAAGAAAGATCCCTCTTTCAAAGCATTTTTCAGGAGTTATTCATTGAACCGACGAGATCGAAAAGCACTTTTGGTGTACATAGGAATGGTGGCCCCGGGACTTTTGGTTTACCTCTTTATCGTAGCTTACCCTGTTTTCTACTCGGTTTGGCTCAGCATCACCGATTTTAACCCCAACAGGGGGGGGGAATGGTCTTTTGTCGGGTTATTACAGTATAAAACCATGGTAGAAGACCCCTATTTCTGGCATTCCCTTAAAAACAATATGATCGTCGTGGCTGTTTCCGTATTCGGCCAGATCCCTGTGGCCTTTGTTTTAGCCTATATCCTTTTCAGAAATAAAGTTAAGGGCGGACCTTTTTTTCAATCCATGGTCTTCCTGCCCCAGTTCCTTTCCACAATCGTGATCGGGATTCTCTGGAAACGCATGTTTTCCGCAGACGGACCCGTATCAAAACTGATCCAGATCGTGTCACGCGACCCCATGGCTCAGTTTGACTTAATGTTGAGAGAAAATACGGTGATGTATCCTATTGGCTTTGCCTTGATCTGGATGTACACCGGTTTCTATATGATTATTTTTCTGGCCAACCTTCAAAAAATGAATGTGAGCATGATCGAAGCCGCTAAAATCGATGGAGCCACAGAGCCTCAGATTTTCGGCCGCGTCATCCTTCCTCTCATGGTAGGAACCATTGTGGTCTCCACCATCCTGGCCATTGCGGGTTCACTGAGAGGTTTTGACCTGATTTTTGCCATGACCACTCAGGGACTTCAGAGGAATAATGCCATGGTACTGCCTATATTCATGTACCAGACAGCCTTCCAGGACTACAGGAATGAGATGCGTTTTGCCTACGGTTCGGCTATATCCAATGCCATCGTATTTATATCCATAGGCTTAATCCTGTTCAGTAATTTTATAGGACGCAAGTTCAACGCCCAGGAGGAGTATTAATTATGACGAAAAAAATCAGTCCTAAATCCACCGGCGAAACTGTCGGAACCATACTGTCCTATTCTATTTTTGTCTTATGGATGCTGATCACCATTATTCCTCTGGTCTGGATGCTCTATTCATCCTTTAAATCCAATGAAGAATTGACCAGAGACATCTATGCCCTACCCTATGATCTTCTGCACAATAGTGATGACACCTATATAGTCATCGCCCCTTCTCTGAATGTTATCCCCGATTATGATATTAAAAATGATAACCGGGAAAGGCTCATCATTGAATCCACCACCATATCACCCACAAGAAGGCTGATGGTTCATTTTCTGCTGAAGGAAGACCTTCCGGCGGACCTGGCATCCAGACTTCCCGGAGATCCTCTGATCATCAATGAACTTCCTAAATCGATGCAGCGGAAGATTCACTGGAAAACGATATGGTTCAACTACCGTTCTGCCTGGGAAAGGGGCGAATTGGCGGGGAAATTTGTCAACAGTATTATTTATGCCGGTATTTCCACATTTATGATTGTCATATTAGGCAGTATGATCGCGTTTGCCATCAGTAAGATGCAATTCAAGAAGATTTCAATGGCTGTGATGGGCATCATTGGATTGGGATACCTGATCAGTATCAATTCGGTGATCATTCCACTCTTTCTGATGCTCTCTTCCGTCGGACTGACCGACACACATCTGGGAATTATACTTGTGTATGCAGCCTTCGGAATGCCTCTATCGGTTCTGCTCAGCACTCAGTTTATGAGAGGCCTTCCCAGCAGTCTTATCGAGTCAGCCTATATTGATGGAGCCTCTGTTTTGCGTACCTTTATCAGCATTATAATACCCATGACCGTTCCTGTTATCATTACGATCAGTATAATCTCTGCACTTGGAATCTGGAATGAGTTTCTCCTCGTACTGGTATTGGCGAGTTCTGACTTTACCAAATCCCTCCCGGTGGGAGTCTTTTCCTTCTCCAGCCTGACCAGTACACAACTGGGATGGCAGCTTGCAGCCCTCGTAATAGCCACAATACCCGTTATGGCCCTGTATTTTGCCTTCAACCAGCAGCTCACCAAGGGTGTAGTTGCGGGAGCCATCAAAGGCTGATAATACAGATTTGAAAGAAGAAGGGTACCGGTATTAATTCGGTGCCTTTTTTCGTCTAAAAGGAATTAAAATGACAAAAATTAACTTATCAGGTACATGGTCTCTCCGTTCCTCTGATGGTCAGGTCAATACGACCATGGAACTTCCAGGAGACATTATCACGGCTCTTATAGATTCAAAAATCATCCCCCACCCCTACAAAGACAGGAATGAACTCGAGCTGCAGTGGGTCAATCAACTGGACTGGATTCTGGAAAAAAACCTGGAGATTCCAGATATCAGCGGAAGCCTCAAGGTATTCCATGCAGAAGTACTCGATACAGTAGCCCGTGTGGAGCTGAACGGCCGGGAGATCGGCCGCAGCGATACGATGTTCGTACCCGCCCGGTTTCCTCTGGAGGAGTCACTGAAAGAAGGAACCAACAACTTTAAAATCTACCTGGACTCTGCCGAGAGAACAGCCTGTGACCGGGCTGAGGAGTACCCCTATGCGGTGCCCACCCAGACTGCCCCGGTCCAATCCCCCCACAGGAATTTTTTAAGGAAAGTTCAGTGTCATTCCGGATGGGACTGGGGTCCCTGCCTGATGACAGCAGGAGTCTACAACGCAATTGAACTTAATTTTTCGGATATTTTTCTGGATAAATTCCATTTTGACCTGGATTCCACAGGCAATTCCTGGACAGTCAGAATCCAGGGGGATATATTGTCCGGAAAAAATCAGAATGCAGAGCTCAGGATGACATTGGCAGGGACAGAACTTGTGGAAGACATGCCCTTAACAAAAGGAAGACAAGCCCTGGAGAGAACCCTGCGTGTTGAATCCCCCGATCTGTGGTGGCCCAATGGTGAGGGAAAACAGGCTCTCTACCCTCTGAAGATTACCCTGGGTAGGGAAGAAAAAACCCTGAATATCGGTTTCAGGACCATAGTGGTCATCAATCATGATTATGAGACCGGGGTTTCGCTGTTTTTCCGGGTGAACGGCAGAGATATTTTTGCCAAGGGAGCCAACTGGATACCCACAGATGCTCTTCCCTCCGGGCAGGATGATTCTAAATTGAAGAACCTTCTGGAATCCTCAGTCAAAGTCCACATGAATATGCTCAGAGTCTGGGGCGGCGGTCAGTACGAATCAGAAGACTTTTATAATCTCTGTGATGAACTGGGACTGCTTATCTGGCAGGATTTTATGTTTGCCTGCTCTTTGTACCCGACTGATAAGGGTTTTCTGCAAAGCGTTGATCAGGAAGTACGGACTCAGATTCTCCGCCTTAAAAACCATGCCTGTCTTGCCCTGTTCTGCGGAAACAACGAAGATGTGGGAGCCCTGACATGGTATGAAGAATCCAGAAAAAACAGAGACCTTTACCTGATAGATTATGACCGTCTGAATGAAGGAGTCATAGCCAAAGCCGTAAGTGAGCTGGCTCCCGGGCATAAATGGTGGCCCAGCTCTCCCAGTGCGGGAGAGGGGGACTATTCTGACTGCTGGCACGATGACAGCCGGGGAGATATGCATTACTGGTCGGTCTGGCATGAGGGGAAACCCTTCGAGAGTTACTATGACATTCTTCCCCGATTCTGCAGTGAATTTGGATTTCAGTCCTTCCCCTCTTTTAACATGGTCAGGGATTATGCCGGGGAAGAGGAGTGGAATGTGACCTCCCCTGTGATGATGCACCATCAGAAAAACGAAAAGGGAAATGAAATCATTATCTCCACCCTAAGCCGGTATTTCCGTTTTCCCCAGAGCTTTAAGGATTTCCTCTATCTGAGCCAGGTACAGCAAGCCTGGGCCATACAGACAGCTGTGGAGTACTGGCGGGGCAACCGTCCTACCTGTATGGGAGCCCTGTACTGGCAGCTCAATGACAACTGGCCGGTAGCCTCCTGGGCATCCATTGACTACTCGGGGGCCTGGAAACTGCTTCACTACTCTGCAGCCCGATTTTTTGCCCCTCTCCATATTGCCGGATGGATGAAAGACGGAAAAATCACAGCGGTGGCAATGAACGACAAGAGTCAGCCTGTAAACGCCAGGGCCATCCTGAATTTCCGTAATTTTCAGGGAGAGATCGTCAGAACTCTGGAAAGAGAGCTGATTCTGGAAGCTGCCACGTCACAGCAATTCTATTGTGAGGATCTACCGGGAGATTCGGAGAGACAGAAAGAATTCCTGGAGCTGATTCTGGAATCCGAGGGGGGGACCTCCCGGAACATACTGCTTTTGCAGCTTCCCCGCATGTGCTCTCTGGAGAAGGCGGAAGTGAAAATGAGTTTACCAGTTTCAAAAATCGGAGGGAATCAGCAGATTGAATTGACGACGGATAAACCGGCCTTTTATATCTATATCAGAGGAGAAAAAGGAGATATCTTCTCTGACAATGGTTTCCATATGATCCCCGGCGAGAAGAAAATCATCGAATTCACCCCCTCTGATGCCGAAAGGAAAAGTCTGGAGGACCTGGAACTGACTCATCTCAGACAGACCTATTAAATTATCCCAAAAGAGTATTTCAGGGGAGTCATCCCGAAAGAGTGATGTTTTCATTTCTTTCGCTGCCCATTTAGATTATTATTAATGAGTATACATCTGATAAAATCCGGGAGAAACCCATGGAAGAAAACACTCGAATCAGAAGCAAAGTGCTGACCTTTGATACGGACATAGTTATACTGCCTCAATTGAGAAAAATATTTGATGCTAATCATCTGACCGGATTGCGCTCGATTGGTGATCCTTCCATTGTGGATATCATACTGGACAAAAACATCCACCTGGGAGCCCTTTTTGTGAACAATGATGGAGACTGGCTCAATTTATCTGCCCGCCTGAAGGAGATCAGGCCGGAACTCCCCCTCTTCCTCCGGGTTGAAGAACTATCTGATATAAAGGATATCCCCAAGGAGAAGTCCTGGCTCTTTGATGGAGTTTTTCATATCAGCGAGGAAGAAAAAATAAGTAATCTCTTGAAAAACCATATTTTTATACGGGATTATCCCATTGAAATGATCCGTCATATTATTGATTTTTCAGTAAAGGCCATAAAATCCATGATTCCCGAGGGGATTGTGCACTGTCAATCTCCCCTGATGATTCATGACAAGGTCATATACGGTGAAATGACATCCCTGATCCCGATCAACACCGACTGGTGCCGGGGTTATATGATGCTTCAGTGTGATACGACTGAACTCCATCAAATTCTCTCAGGCATGAGTAATCCTGCCTTCAGAGGTACCGTGGAGGAAGTTGTACCATCTGTCATCAGTGAATTGACGAACCTGATGTGGGGTGGTTTTAAGACAGTATTCCTCAAGGAAGGATTTCTGGATGAGAACGGACCGGATATTCAGGTACCCATCCTGGTCAACCACAAGCTTAAAAATATTTCCTTTGGCGGAGACATCCCCCAGCTTTGTTTCGAATATATACTGAAAGATACCATCGGTCTGAAAAGACAGACCAGGATCGTTCAGAAATTTATTTTCAACCTGAACTGGAACCCCGACAGGGTGGCAGAGTACGATTTTCAGAGTCTTGTGGATGAGGGAGCAATCATACTATTCTGACAGACCGGGCTTGAGTATGGCCCAGGAACGCTGCCTGCACAGGGCTTCCAGCTCCGGTCCCGGATGAACCGCAACGGGACAGGCACAGCTTTCCATCAGTGGAAGATCATTCAGACTATCCGTATAAAAAGCACATTGATCCCAGGAAAGAGAATTTTCCTTTAAGTACCGGGCCGCCCAGTATACCTTACCCTCTTTGAAGCAAAGAGGCTTTCGCATCTCTTTGAATCTTTTTTCTTCAATAATGTAATCACTGGCCAGACAGGTATCCAGGCCCAGGAGCCTCTGAAAGGCGGAACCGATCACTCCGTCCTGCGCCGTAATCAATACATTTTTGATTCCCTTCTGTTGATTCTCATGGATTATTTCTTTCATGGGGGCATAGATATGCCGTCTGGAGACCCACAGGGCAAAGTCAGCAGCCATTTTTGCATATTTCAGGGGAGTCATGGAGCGGGCCCGAGAGAGCTGATAGGCCCCATATTCGTCTTCGGTCAGTGTGTGATTGTAATACAAGCGGTTGATCCGTCTCAGTCTGAATAAATCAGGGAGGCCTTTCAGGCTTCTCCGGGAGCGCCAGAGGGCCCAGAGCAGATCGGTATCCCGGGAGGTCAGTGTTTCATCAAGATCAAAAAAGGCCAATTGAATCCCCTCAGGAGGGGTGTGAATGCATTCTTTCATTGTTAGAGAGTATAGAAGCCGAGGGGAATCGGCAAGTCCCGTCCCTCTATTGAAGTATGAATAAACAATGTAAGGCATCCCGCAAAAGAAAAGGAGTGAACCCAGTCCTTTTATAATCTATAATATTTTATATGAAAAGTATCAGGAGTGTATGCATGAATAAAAATATAGGATTTGTTTCCTTCCGGATTGCCGGAACTGACGGAGTCAGCCTCGAAATTGTCAAGTGGGCGGATGTACTGAAGAGTATGGGAAATAACAACTTCTACCTGGCTGGAGAACTCGACCGTCATCCTTCGGTGTCCATGGAATTCCCGGAACTGCATTTTCACCATCCTGTGACCAAGAAGATCTATGAACAGTGTTTCAGCCATAAGAACCGCCCTGAAGAGTTGACCGGCGATATTCATTACTGGCGGCAGGAATTCAAAAAAGTTCTGTATCAGTTTGTAGCGCGTTTCAAAATAGATGTCCTGATTCCTCAGAATGCCGTCACCATCCCCCTGAATGTTCCTTTAGGTCTGGCTATTACGGAGTTCGCCGCCGAAACAGGGATACCCGTGATTGCCCATCATCATGACTTCTTCTGGGAGAGGAAGCGATTTCTGACCAATTGCATCTGGGATTATATCAATTCCAGTTACCCCCCCCACCTTGGTAATATCCAGCACGTTGTTATCAATTCATCAGGACAGAATCAACTGGCATTAAGAACAGGAATATCCTCCACCCTCATACCGAATGTCATGCATTTTGAGATGGAGCCTCCTGGAAAGGATGATTACAACAGTGATATACGCCAGGCTCTGGGTGTGGAAGAGGATGAACTGCTCATACTGCAGCCCACGAGGGTCGTCCAGAGAAAGGGAATTGAGCACGCACTGGAAATGGTCTCCCGGCTGGAAAGAAAAGCTGCTTTCGTAATCTCCCATGCCTCGGGAGACGAGGGCTTCGAATATGAGAAGAGGGTCCGGGATTATGCCCGGCTGCTGAATGTCCGAGCCATCTTTGTGGATGACATCATCCTGGATCAGCGGGGTACTACGGCGGATGGCCGCAAAATTTATACCCTCCAGGATATTTACCCTTATGCAGATTTTGTCACCTACCCCTCCCTGATTGAAGGTTTTGGCAATGCCTTCCTGGAAACCGTCTGGTTCAGGAAACCCATACTGGTGAACAACTACTCCATCTATGCCACAGATATCAAACCCAAGGGTTTTGAGGTGGTGGAAATCGACGATTTTATTACCGACGAAACTATCAAAGAAGTACAATACCTCCTGGATCATCCGGAGGTTGTCAAAAGGATAACTGAAAAAAATTATCAGCTGGGCTTACAATACTATGGTTTTACCACTGTCCAGACAAAATTGACCAGCCTTATGGCCAATATCTTTGGGAGCAAATTTGTTCAGGAGTGTATTGAAAAGGAACAAAAGCCTCAATTGTGATGCTTTTTATATTATTTCTTATATTTCCCTTGCATCGTTAGGCATTACTAATTATATTTAAAATAAATAAAGCATGCCTGTCAGGCTGTTTTAGGATTTAACGATCCTCTTGGGACGTCGGATCAAATGACATAGATTCCTTTATAAACAGTTTTTTAGGCCCCCTGTAATGGTGTAATACAGGGGGTTTTTTTTTGTTTATTTAATTATCCAGGTAACAATCGTTACAAAATTATCGAATAATCCCCTTTTAATGTTGACTCTTTCCCTCATATTAGAAAATACTGAAGATCCTCTGAGGTCGCCCGCCTGTGCCGGTTGCCAAGGAATCAAAAATAAAACTGAACCCCAGGGAACTACCTGAAGGAGAGGAACTATGTCATACCCGGAATTTCTCAATATTACTGAGCTGAAAGAACTCGCATCCCGCCCGGCACCAGCGGCGGTTGAGGTCGAGACTATTCTGAACAAGGCTCTCAAGCTGAAGGGACTGAATACAAAAGAGGCTGCCGCCCTGCTGGCAGTGAGGGATGAAAAACAGATCCACAGGATCATGGAAGCCGCCGCAAAAGCCAAGGAAACCATTTATGGAAAGCGCATGGTGATGTTTGCCCCCCTGTATTCAGGGAATCACTGCAGCAACAACTGTCTGTACTGCGGTTTCAGAAAAGATAATAAAGACATCACCCGGCGTAAACTGGAACAGGATGAAATTGCCCTGCAGACCCGGATGCTGCTGAAGGAGGGACATAAGCGTCTTCTCCTCCTCTCCGGAGAATCCGGCCATTACCCCCTTGAATATTTGAAAGAATCCCTTGAAACCATCTACAAGGTTGAAGAGAAGGGAACCTCCATCCGGAGAGTCAATGTGGAGATTGCCCCCCTCAGGGTTGACGAGTTCAAAGAACTGAAAGAATGCAATATCGGGACCTACATCTGTTTTCAGGAAACCTATGATCCTGATCTCTACAAGAAATATCATATAAGCGGACCCAAGGCGAACTATGAAAACCGCCTGTATGTGATGCACAGGGCTATGGAAGCCGGCATAGACGATATAGGAATCGGAACCCTCTTCGGTCTGGCTGATCACCGCTTTGAAGTGCTTGCCATGCTGCGCCATGCGGAAGAACTGGAGCGCCTCTACAACTGTGGACCCCATACAGTGAGCGTTCCAAGGATCGAGCCGGCTCCGGGATCTGCACTGACCGAGAATGTGCCCTTCCCGGTCGATGATGATGCCTTCAGAACCATCATTGCCGTCATACGTCTCTCTCTGCCCTACACGGGCATCATTCTGTCCACCCGGGAATCGGCGGAGCTGCGGCAGGAACTCTTCCGTTACGGTGTCAGTCAGATATCCGCCGGATCAAAGACTTCCATCGGGGGATATACAGAGAAAGAAGCGGAGAATCAGCAGTTTGCTCTGGGCGACCACCGGAGTATGGAGGAGGTCATCAATGATATGGTGGGCATGGGTTTTATCCCCTCCTTCTGTACGGGCTGTTACCGGAAAGGCCGGGTGGGACAGGATTTTATGGATCTGGCCAAACCGGGACTGATCAAACACTACTGTCTTCCTAACGGGATTGTCTCCTTTGCGGAGTATCTGATGGACTATGCCGGTGATAAGACCCGGAAATCCGGGTTTGCCCTGATTAAAAAGTTGACCGACGAAGAGAGTGATCCGGTCGTAAAAGGCAATATCACATCCTCTCTTGAAAAGATTAACGCCGGTGAGCGGGATATCTACCTATAGGGGGGCACCATGATCAAAAAGGAACTGAATCAGAAGGTAGAGGCCCTCAGCCCCGATGAGATAAGAGAACTCTTCTACAATGCATCCACCGAGGAGCTTGTCAGAAGGGGCGGTGAAACCTGCTGCCGGGTTCACGGCCCGGAGGTACTCCTCCGGGGACTCCTGGAGTATACCAATTACTGCGGCAGCAACTGTCTGTACTGCGGGATTCGCCACGATAACAGGGCGGTCCATCGCTATCGTATCGAGGAAGAAATGCTTCTTGAGGCGGTACAGGCCGGTTTTGACCGGGGCATCCGGACTTTTGTCCTCCAGGGAGGTGAAGATGCCGAGTATGGTCACGAAAGGATCTGCCGCCTGGTGGAGGCCATCAAAGACCAGACAGGCGGAAAGGCGGCCCTGACCCTCAGCTGCGGCATGAGAAGTCTCAGTCAGTACAGGGA
>NZ_JAQIBL010000311.1 GCF_027859075.1 Oceanispirochaeta sp.
AAGAGAATAAAGATCCTGAACTGATTTGTGATGAACAGGGACTCGTTCAGATTTCAGATCCCGCAGCCATTGCAAAAATCATTGACGGGGTATTGAAGGCTCATGCAGATGTGACTCAAGCCGTTCAGGATGGTGATGTCCGTCAGATGGGATTCCTTGTCGGTCAGGTCATGCAGGCCTCCGGGGGAAAAGCATCTCCTCAGGTCGTACAGACCGTATTGAAGGAAAAAGTTCTGGGTTGATCCGGGGCTTAAAAACGAGAAGGGAAAATATGCGAGTATTATCAAAAGATATTAAAGATTCTAACGGCAAAGAAATCACCCTCAGTGGCTGGGTACACCGTATCCGCGATCTGGGAGGGGTGAATTTTATCATCCTCAGGGATAGAAGCGGAATGGCTCAGATTGTAACCAATGAAGTACTGGATCTCAATGTTGAAACCGTTATCAGTGCCACTGGAATGATCCATGAAAATGAAAAGGCACCCAAAGGCTTTGAGATGCAGCTGACAAAATTGGAAGTTCTGTCTGAAGCCTCCGCTGATCTGCCCTTTCCAGTGAATCAGGACCCTGAGAATATCGGTCTGGAAGCTATCCTGGATAACAGGATGATCTCCCTCAGAAACCCGAAAATCCTTTCTATTTTTCGTCTGCAAGCCGATCTTGTCCGGTATTTTGCTGATTTTTTAAGACTCCGTGATTTTACCGAGATTAAATCCAGTAAACTTGTTGCCGGAGGGACTGAAGGGGGATCAAATCTCTTTGAGGTTGACTATTTTGATACAAAAGTCTGTCTTGCCCAGTCTCCTCAGCAATACAAACAGACCATGGTTTCCAGCGGTCTGGAAAGAGTTTTTGAGATCGGCCAGGCTTACCGGGCGGAGAAGCATGATACTCCCCGTCATATAAATGAGTATGTTTCTCTGGATGTGGAAATGGGCTTTATTGAGTCAGAAAAAGACTTGATGACCCTGGAAGCTGAAATGATGGAGTATTTATTCCGCATGGTGAGAGAGAACAATCAGGAAGACCTGGATGCCTGGGGTGCGACCACGCCAGATCCGGATAAGTGCAGAGATATTCCTGTTATTCCCCATGACCAGGCCAAGAAAATTGTTTCCGAGCGTCTTGGGAGGCGTATTTTTGAAATTAATCCTGAAGCAGAAAGAGTCATCTGTGACTGGGCAGAGGAAGAGTATGGTATCCCCATGGTTTTTATCAATGCCTTTCCCAGGAAAAAGAGACCCTTCTACACCTATCCCGAAGGCCTTAAAACTATGAGTTATGACCTGATTTTCAGAGGATTGGAAATCACAACCGGTGGAAGAAGAATCAATGAATACAAGATGATGAAAGAGACTCTTCCAAAATTCGGTATGACCGAAGAGGAACTGGGAGACTACATGTCCATCTTCAAATATGGATGTCCTCCCCACGGCGGGTTTGCCATTGGTCTGGAGCGTCTTACCCAGAAAATCCTGTGCCTCACAAATGTGAAAGAAGCCTCTCTCTTTCCCAGGGACAGAAAAAGAACCAGTCCCTGACGGACTTCTTCCATTTTTGCTTATCGAACCCCGTTCCTATCCGGTTAATGGGGTTTTTTTTACTGCTGTCCACGTTGCCGCTACGGGATGTATCCAGACCATCAGCCGGGTCTCAAAGACTGGAATTTTCATGACTCTCCGGGTTTCTCTGATTTCCAAGTATTGCCAGCACAGCTGTCTCGGATTATACTGCCGTTTATGGTAGACAATACAATTAAGCAGATTTTACAGAAGACAGACAGCATCGGTTCTGAAATAAGGGTACAAGCCTGGGTCCGGACAAAAAGAGACACCAAGGAATTGGTTTTTATCGCCTTAAATGACGGTTCCTGTATGAATAACCTTCAGGTCATTGCCGAAAAGTCGGTTATTTCAGAAAATGTGCTTCACACACTGACAACGGGGGCAAGCTGCTCTGTCACGGGGATACTCGTGGAATCCCCCGCCAAGGGGCAGACTCTGGAACTGCAGGCTCTTTCCCTGGAGCAGCTGGGGGACTGTCCCTCCGACTATCCTCTGCAGAAAAAGAGACACTCCTTCGAATTTCTCAGGGAAATAGCCCATTTAAGAACCAGAACCAATACCTTCGGAGCCGTTGCTAGAGTCCGGAATGCCCTGACTATTGCGGTTCATTCCTTTTTTCAGGAACTGGAGTTTTTTAATGTGCACACTCCCATTATCACAGCCAGCGATGCCGAAGGGGCAGGGGAGATGTTTCAGGTTACAACTCTTCCCTTCGAAACCTTTGATAGTAGTGCCGGAATCGATTATTCCCGGGATTTCTTTGGTAAAAAGGCATCTCTCACCGTAAGCGGACAGCTCTCGGCAGAAACCTATGCCACCGCATTGGGGCGTGTGTATACATTCGGTCCGACATTCCGTGCCGAAAACTCCAACACCTCCAGGCATCTGGCGGAATTCTGGATGATCGAGCCGGAAATGTCTTTTTGCGACATCAACGGTAATATGGACCTGGCAGAAGATTTTCTTAAATATGTGCTGAAGTATGTGCTGGATAACTGCGAGGAAGACATGGTTTTTTTCAATACTTTTATTCATAAAGGGATCATCGATGACCTGAGGGCCGTAATCAACTCAAGCTTCACCAGGATCAGTTACACAAAAGCCATTGAAGATCTGAAAGCCTCTTCAGTTTCTTTTGAATACCCCGTTTCCTGGGGTATCGACCTGGCTTCGGAACATGAAAAATATCTCACCGAAGAAATCTATAAAGGACCAGTCATCATTACTGACTACCCCAAGGATATCAAAGCCTTCTATATGAAGATGAACGGCGATGGCAAAACTGTCAGGGCCATGGATGTTCTCGTTCCAAGGCTGGGAGAAATCATCGGCGGCAGCGAACGAGAAAACAGGTACGACCTGCTTTTGGACAGAATCAAGGAACAGGGCTTGAATCCTGAGGATTACTGGTGGTATCTGGATCTGAGAAAATATGGAACTGTTCCCCATGCCGGGTTCGGTCTTGGATTTGAACGTCTTGTTCAGTATGTTACAGGCATGACCAATATCCGGGATGTGATTCCTTATGCCCGTTCTGCCCGGAATTGCGATTTTTAAAGATTCTAAATCTGCGGAATAAAAGAGGCCTTCCATGATGACCCTGCTGAATTATAATCGGACCCATCTTATAGAGTATGTCCGGCAGAACTTCGGCAAAAATGAGAGTTATGGGGACGCTCTTTTCCGGTATCTCTACCATGGCTCCTCCAGGAATTTTGATTTTGAGAAACATCTCTCATTTCAGCATTTTCTGGAAAGAGTCATCACTACTGATATGCCCCGGATTGGTCCGAGGGAAGAACAGGAGGGCACTGTCAAATTCCTTCTGGATATGAATCAGAACTATTACAGCGAATCTGTCATCATCCCCATGCAGCATTACTCCACTCTCTGCCTGTCATCCCAGATTGGCTGCCGCTATGGCTGTGCTTTCTGTGCAACCGGTAATATGGGATTTATCAGGAATCTCACAACTGCGGAAATTGTGGCTCAGGTTCTATCTGCACGATTTGCACTGGGCGTTTCAGATCTGCAGAACGTCGTATTTATGGGGATGGGGGAGCCTTTTGATAATTTTGACAATCTCGTTGAGTCTCTGGATATCCTTTCTGATGAGCGGGGCTTAAACATTCCCAAGCGGCGGATTTCACTGTCTACTGCCGGCCATGGTGAAGGAATTCTAAAATTAACAAAATTGTGTGAATCAAGGCCTGATGAAAATTATCATACCCTCCATCTGAGCCTCAGTCTTCACAGTGCACAGGATCATATCCGGGAGACACTTATGCCTATCAACAAGGCATACCCTTTGGGAGAATTACGTAAAGTCCTCCTTGATTCACCCTACAGCCAAAGCAAAGATGGTTTATATATTGAATATATGATCATACCCGGGATCAGTGATCAGGAGGGTGAACTGGAGGCTTTAAACCAGTTCTTAGAGGGAATGAAGGTGAAAATTAATCTGATTCCTTATAATCCTGTTAAAGGAAGCCCCTGGAGATCTCCGACAAGTGAAGAGACGACCCGTGTCTGGAATAAAATGAAAGACGCAGGATATTACTGCCGGACCCGCCAGAGTAAAGGGGAAACAATGATGGCCGCATGCGGTCAGTTGGGCAGCAGGAGTATAGAGCATGAAAGCACAGGATCATTCATTT
>NZ_JAQIBL010000312.1 GCF_027859075.1 Oceanispirochaeta sp.
TCCCCATCAGCTGCTAGTGAAGATATCAACCCCAATTAAATCCGAAGAGAAAATGAAACTCTCCTATAACCAGATTGTATTTTTTCAATACAAACATCTATCTTTTCTGCATTGAGACGATCAAATTTTTCAATCATTTCAATAAAATGTTTATAGTCTGAATCAAATACATTGCTTACCTGATCAAAATCAATTCCCTCATAGGAGAACAATAGATTCTTGAAAGAGGCTCCCTCATCCTTTGCATTTTCTGTTTTACTTTCAGGAGATATCTGAGATGCATCAATCCATTGAGCGAGTATCTGGAATAAATTATCCGCATCTATAGGTTTCAGTACGACATCATTCATACCGGCATTCAGACATTGGAGTCTGTCTTCGGGAAATGCATTCCCTGTCATGGCAATGATTGGAATCCCCTTTCCCTTCGTTAATCTTCTGATCTGCCTGGTGGCTGTTAAACCGTCCATTTTAGGCATTTGCATATCCATAAGGATAAGATTGTATTGGTTTTCTCCTTTAAACAAATCCAATGCTTCCATACCATTTCCAGCGGTATCAACACTGAAATCAACAGACTCCAATAACTCGGTCTCCACCTGTTGATTTAACTGATCATCTTCGACCAGTAGAATTTTGATTCCTTTGAATCTTTTTTGATACTTCTCTAGATCCATTAAATTCTCACCTTCATCAGGAGTATATGAGTGTTCAAGACTTAACTCTTTTTTTAATAAGGCAGTAAACCTGAATGTAATTCCTACTCTTAAAATGCTTTTGACTCTTAATCATCGCCCAGTCCGGTTCCACCCTAATTCCGGGTGGTTGAACTGTCGTATTGTTCCTCTGTGAACAGCTGGAAAGACTCTACTGGCATTCAGAAATTTAAGAATATTTATGCATCACTCTTTTTATTGTTAACCAAATAAATATTCATAAGTGCCGGCTTTATTAATTAAAGTCTAAGTCTATCAATTGAATAATTCAATCTTTTTATGAGTAAATAATTATCGAGAAATTTTCGCTATCAAATGGTTCACACAGGTCTGAATAGACTCTTTTTTGGTAATCCAGCGGGAATATATCACATTTTATCCCTTCAGATGCCGAAAATCAGTACATGGATCAATGGAATCAGCTTTTACAGAACATCTCGTCCCGGCCAAAACAGAATAATCCTGAATGTGAAAAAATATTCAATGGACCATCCGGGATTATTCCCGGTTGGGAGCAGCTCCTCATAGACCGGTTTGGATCATTCCTGTTTGTTGTCACATACAGGCCTCTCGAGGAGGAGCAGCAGGAGGGGCTGATTGGTCTCCTTGGGGAACTCTATCCCTTATGCAAACTTAGAATCCAATACCGCAGTGCCGGCAGGGCAGAAGATCTGTACCTCAGTGCGGACTGCCCTGAGAGGATAGAAGTGAAAGAACATGGAATCACCTACCTTGTGCATACCAGCAGAGGTCAGAATCCCGGTTTTTTTGCAGATATGATCAATGGAAGAAAGGCCGTGATGGACTATATTGACCGCAGCCGCCAGGAATCTGAAAGTGAGGACCTTCTTCCAGTCTTGAATCTTTTTGCATATACCTGTTCCTTTTCCGTGGCAGCCCTGAAGGGGGGAGCCAGCCGGGTAGACAATTGGGATATGAATAAATACTCTCTTGCCATCGGAAAAAAGAATCATGAAATTAACAAGCTGGATCCCCGCTTGTCCTCTTATTTCGGATACGATATTTTTAAGTCTTTTGGTAAAATCAAAAAACGGGGTCCCTATAGTCTGGTCATTTTGGACCCGCCGCCCCAGCAGGGCAGCAGTTTTCAGTATAAAAAAGACTATCCCCGGCTGATGCAGCGGCTTGAACAGATTCTGGCTCCCGCGGGAGCGGTCCTGTTCTGTCTCAATGCCTCTGATTTTGGCAAACAGGATTTTCTGGATATGATAAATGCTGAAACTCCCGGGACTTTTGACCATATAGATGATATTCCCTGTCCTCCCGAGTATCTCGGGCGCTTTCCTGACCGTGGTCTTAAGACTTTTTTGGCTTCCGGATATAATCCAAAAAAGTACCCAGAGGAAGGAAAATCTTGAAGGACCCTTCATTGAGGAGTAAAATAGGGGTGATGGAAGGCAATATGAGAAAGATTTTTCTGTTTTTGATTCTGCTCCTCTTTATTTCCTGTGGTGAAAAACCTGATGCCTTCTTCTCTTCTGATTTTCTTCTGGGAAGTGTAGGCTGGGCAGTCATTCCCCAATATGAGCCTATCGCAGAACCCGTGTTTGATGGGGACCAGTCCTTCTGGACCGCTGTGAAGTATGATAAAAGGATACTGAACAAACAGAATCTCGATGGATTTGAAGAGGACCGTATTTCCCTCTACCTTTATCCGGCGGCCCAGGAAATCAGAAACATCACCTTGAGTGATGATGGAACTACCGCCCTTCTTAATATTGCTTACGATGGTACTTCTGAATCTCATATTGCCCGCATCGTATTCGGCAGTTCTGATCATCGGGCATTTCAACTGGATGGTTCCCAGAATGTGATGGTTCCCAATTCTTCATCCCTGGCTATAACCGCCTTGTGTTATCCCTGGCCTGATCA
>NZ_JAQIBL010000313.1 GCF_027859075.1 Oceanispirochaeta sp.
CACAGACTCTGGCTCTGAAAGGGAATCCCGAAGAAATTTATCGCGGGAATCGGAAATTTGGCTGCCTGGAGGGTCCGCAGCTCTTAAAAAGAGAGGGATGGTATTATCTGATAGCTGCCGAAGGCGGAACCGGTTATGGACATGCCGTTCAGGTTTCACGGTCCAGAATGATTAATGGTCCTTACGAGATGGATACCACAGGGCCGCTTCTTACTTCCCGCATCAATCCCCGCCCCGCAGAAAATGACTATACCGAGGATTTTCTGAAACCTCATTTCTATAACCCTGAACTTAAACTTCAGAAGGCCGGTCATGGAAGCCTCATCGAAGACGACAAAGGACGGAGCTGGCTGTTTCACCTCTGTGCCCGTCCCCTGATGCCCCAGATGCGCTGTGTTCTGAACAGGGAAACCTCCCTTCAGAAGGTGATATGGAAAGAGGGCTGGCCCGTCCTGATGACAGGAGGCTGTCACCCGGCAGACAGCATTGAAATCGATGGAGACATAGAACAGACGCAAGACATCAGCTGTCAAGGGATTGATAACTTTGATACAAAGACCCTGGGAACTCAATGGTACAGCCTGAAGGCCCCTCTTGAAGAAAACTGGTGCTCCCTGACGAAGACTCCGGGAGTCTTGAGCATACGGGGAAGGAATTCCACATACTCCGCTCATGATACCAGCCTTGTAGCCCGCCGGATTCAGCATTTCAACTGCCTGATAGAGACGACCCTGGATTTTAATCCCGGCTCCTATCGTCAGATGGCAGGATTAATGGTTCTCACCGGCAGCCGGACCTATTACTACCTGAGAAAATTCTACAGCCGCAAACTTCAAAGCGTAGCCCTTGGAATCCTGGTCAGCCGCAATGGAGAGCCCGCGGAACTTCATGAAACAGTGACCTCTGTTCCCGGAGACTCGGAAATAACTCTCCGCTGCCGGATCAATCAACCCCTCCTGCAGTTTTCCTATCAGATAGGGAACAGCAAAGAGATCCGCGTCGGATCACCCCAGGATGCATCCATCCTGAGTGATGAATACACCAATAACGGCCCCGGCGCCTTTGACGGCAGCTTCTGCGGCATGACTGCTCAGGATCTGGACAGACACAGCCAGTGGGCCGAATTTTCAAATTTCAGCTACAGGGAGATTGAATCAGAATGAAAGATATTTATACATTTCCGGAAAACTTCAAATGGGGAACCGCAACAGCTTCCTACCAGATCGAAGGAGCTGTCAATGAAGATGGCAGAGCCCCCAGTATCTGGGACACCTTCGCCCATAAATCCGGGAAAATTGATGATAATATGACTGGGGATGTCACTTGTGACCATTATCATAAATACAAGGAAGACATCGCCCACATGAAAGATCTGGGTATCAGGAATTACCGATTTTCCCTGTCCTGGTCCAGAATTATCCCGGAGGGATCTGGAAAGGTGAACCAGAAAGGCCTGGATTTCTACAGCAGGCTGGTCGACGAATTACTGACTGCCGGAATAACCCCCTATGCGACTCTCTTTCACTGGGACCTGCCCCAGGCCCTGCAGGACGCAGGAGGATGGGCCAACCGGGAGACAGCCTATAAGTACAGAGACTATGCCGATGTGGTCTGTACTGCCCTGGGAGGCCGGGTCAAAAACTGGATGACCCATAATGAACCATGGGTTCATTCCTTTGTGGGCCACCTTTACGGAGATCATGCTCCGGGACTGAAAGACTTAAAAACGGCTCTTCAAACGGCCCATCATATGCTTCTGGCTCATGGTCTGGCCATCCCTGTGATCAGAGAAAAATCTCCCGGCGCCCGTATCGGTATCGTCAACAACCTGGAATGGATCGAACCAGCCTCTATGGATTCCCGGGACAGGGATGCGGCGGACCGCCATGACGGAGCTTTCAACCGCTGGTTCCTGGACCCGGTCTTTTACGGCAGCTATCCCAAAGATATGATGGACTGGTATGGTTCGGATGCTCCCGAGATTCTGTCGGGAGATATGAAAACAATCAGTGCTCCCATAGACTTTCTGGGGGTGAATTTTTATACAAGAAGAATCATTGCCCATGAAAATCACGGAAATTTCCTGAAGTGCAGACAGGTCCGATATCCTTTCATGAAGAAGTCTAATTATGAAGAGTGGGAAAATAATGCGGAAGGTTTGTACCGCCTGCTGATCCGGCTGAAGACAGACTACGGCAACCCCGAAATGATGATCACAGAAAATGGCACTCCACTACCGGATGTTCTGGAAGCAAACGGAGAGGTTCATGATCCGGAAAGGATTGATTACCTTTACAGGCATATGGGTGCGGCCTGGCAGGCGATTGAAGACGGAGTCAGACTGAAGGGTTACTTTGTCTGGTCCCTGCTGGACAATTTCGAGTGGTGTCTGGGCTTTACGAAGCGCTTCGGCCTTCTCTATACAGACTATGAAACAGGGAAGCGTATTGTCAAAGACAGCGGACACTGGTATTCAGATGTGTGCCGGAAGAACAGAATAGAGTTGTAAGTAAAATTATCAATATTCTAATCCCCGGATGAAGCATTCATCAAGTCTTTATAAGCGGCTTCCATCAGTAAGAAAAACGACTGTCCTTCCGGAGCAACCCCAGAGCTGACAAACTGGGGAGCTCCGCAGACTCCTTGAACAAGTCCATCCTGATCTACTTTTTTATGGACGGCCTCCCGAATATTCTTTGCCACTTCAAAATAGGAAGGATTAATCCATTTTGATTCAAGACAGCGGAAAATGGTATAGCCAATCATCTGAGCTGAATTTGTTTCAACAAAAGAAGAGGGTTGATCCAGAACATCATGGAAAAGAAAATCTTCCCGGGTATAGGAAAGAAAACTATCAATCAGTTCTCGAAGATGATCTAATAATTGTTGTTTCTCAACAAGAAATTCATTCCCCAGGGTCTTCAGTACTCGGACAATTCCCGCGGCAGCCCATCCATTACCGACTCCCCAGTAACTTTTCCGCAGGAAGGTCTGTGTTTTATCATCCCAGATATGAGAGTAGAGTTTCCTGTCTTCATCATATAAACAGTCTTTCATTCCCATGAGTTGATTTAAGGCCTCTTCTTTGCAGCCATAAGCCGCTAAAAACGGAGGGGACATATACATAGAATCCACCCAGATCTGAGGCTCCTTTACCAGATGATAAATGATTCCTTTGGGGGACCTGGGAGCCAGATTCAGAAGATAATCAGCCATTTTTTTCACAGCTTGCTGCAAGGTCATATCATGGGAGGTTCTTGCTGTAAAGACTAAGGCTTCTCCGATGGCAGCGTGATCTGTCACGGCAGTGGGTTCACCCATGGATGCAAGACGCCCATCCTCAATTTGACGACAGACGGCCTCGCGGCAGAGGAGTAGCACTCTCTTGTACTCTCTCCTCTCAAGAAAAGCTTGAGCAGCAACACCTTGCTCCCAAGAATACCTTTGCATACATAGAAGGGCCAATGCAACATTTTTTATAATAATATCATCCATAATCAACCTGTCCTATCCCAGTACACAGTACCATAAGCTATCATATTTTGTTTTGCAGCGGAAAAACTTTTTTATACTCCCGGAATAGAATATGGTAAGATTTCTCCAAATAGATTTAATTAGATGATATTATGAAAGTCTAAAATGACTACACATGAAAGCTACTTCAATGAAACTATCTCTGGAATTCCAGCTGCGATTTATAAAGGAATTTCGAGATGAAATTTATCCGATTTATAAACACCGGAATTATAGACTTAAACGATACAGAGAGGAGGCAGATACACCTGCTCATTCTATTAAGTTCAATAAATTTCATCACCACTTTTCTATATATGATTTTTTATATAAAGTTGGGTTTCAATGGTGCTTTTTTTATAAATTTTATCGCTGAATTTTCATACCTTTTGATTCCGATTCATTTCATGAAAAAGAAATACTATTTTGCGAAAGTACATGTATTAATCACTTTTTTTATCAACATCCTAATATTGAGCGGATTGTTCTTTATGAAAGAATCCAACCTGCACTATTATCTAATTGCCATTCCTATCTATTATTTCCTACTATTTGGTTTTAAATCTAGTTTTTTAAAGATACTCTATCTTTTAGTACCCTGTTTCTTTTTTACATATCTGGAACTATTTATATACAGGCCATTCTTATTGCCCCTTAGTTCGATGGAAATCAGAGTTTTCAGCTCTACTTCAATTTTCGGCCTATCATCTTTGATTTTTTTAATGCTTTGGTTTTCGGGAAATCTAATTATGAAAGAGCAACAAAGATTGGAACAAACAATCAAAAAACTGCAATCTGCACTTGCAGAAGTAAAGACCTTAAAGGGTTTATTACCAATTTGTTCAAAGTGCAAGAATATTAGAGACGATGGATACTGGAAACGCCTTGAAGAATATATAGAAGAAAATTCAGATGCCAATTTCAGCCACGGTCTTTGCCCGGATTGCGCAGAAGAACTTTACGGTAATCAGCCCTGGTTTGATAAAGAGAAAATACATTGACCATCGTCAAGATTACCTTTCAAAATTGGACTCCCCAGAAAGATATATACAGGACCTCCCGAAGCAGTATATCCAGGGAAATAAAATATTGTTCAATCAAGAAAAGTACATATTTACGATATTTTAAATATGCACCTTAAATATTTCCATTCATGATGCTCTTCAAAAATGGGGAGGATTATCAAGGAGAGTCTTAAACACCGAACAGCCCGGAATCATTATGCATCACTGTATGTTGTTCGGGCAATGATTTCTTCCTGCAAGTCTCCGGCAAGCTCGACAAAGTAGGCGGTGTACCCGGCAACACGTACTGTAAGCCCCTTATACTGTTCTGGATGGGCTCTGGCTGCCAGAAGGTCCTCCTTTCTAAGGACATTGAACTGGACATGATTGATATGAAGCCTGACAAAAGTTCGAAGCAGTTGTGTAAACTTGAGAATACCTGTCTCTGTTTTGAAAAAATCAGGCAGAAATTTCATATTCAGCAGGGAGCCGTTGCTGCTGTGCTCCGGGTTTATCTTTGAGACCGACTTCAATAATGCCGTAGGCCCGCTGACATCACGGCCATACATGGCGGAGACCCCACCGTCAGCCAGGGGATCTTTGGCCAGACGCCCATCTGGTGAAGCTCCCACATTATGGCCCATCGGGATGTGGGCAGAAACAGTATACAAACCGGTGTGGTAGTGTCCTCCACGGGCGTTGGTGAACTCTTTCATACGCCCGGCAAAGAATCCTACCCAGAAAGCACCTATTTCATCGACCCAGTCAATATCATTGCCATATTTGGGAATCTTATTCAGGATTCTCTGCCGCAGGATTTCATTGTTCTGGTAGTTATTCCTCAAAGCGTCCAGCAATTCGGAACTGCTGATGCTCTTATCTTCAAATACCATTTTTTTAATAACAGCCAGACTATCTGCCAGATTAGCGACCTGTATGGCCTGAATACCGGAAAGGTTATAGAGAGCCCCTCCTGCGGTGACATCCTGTGCAGATTCCTGACAGCCTTCAATGACAGATGAAAGAAACGCCGAGGGGACGACTTCGGCATGAATACGATCCACTTTGTCACACATCAGCATCATCCGATCAACAAAATGATCCATCTGCTTTCTGTAGGCGGTTTCAAGTTCTTCATAGCTTTTATAACTTTCCAAAGTCCCCAGGGGAAGACCGATCTGTTTACCCGAAAGCAGGCACACCCCGTTATTCAAAGTGAGCTCAAGAACCTTTACCAGGTTAAACATGGCCGCATCACTCCAGCCCAGAGCATTGCCATGGGTTGTCAGTTCCACACAGCCGACAATGGCATAATTGACGGCATCCTCATGTTTAATACCCTGAGCTTCTAAAGCCGGTATGATGCTCTCATCATTAAAGATCTGAGGCATCCCGCTCCCTCTTCCGATAACCCGGGAACACTCCTCTAAGAAGTCCTGGGCACTATCCTTAAAAAGTCTGGCAGACAGGTTAGGTTGAGGAAGCCCCAGATGATCCTGAGCTTTCAGCATCAGGAAGGACAGCTCATTAGAACTGTCCCTGCCGTCAGGACTCTGTCCGCCCAAAGCCACATTAAAGCCGATGGGAAATCCTGCAAAGTATTTGGCACTGTTGGAATTTCTCAAGTAAACGATCTGATTAAACTTTAACCAGAGTGCTTCCACCAGTTCCAGGGATGAATCAAAATTCAGACCCCCTGATTCCATATCCTTTTTCCAATAAGGGTACAGATACTGATCGGCTCTTCCCGGAGAAAAAGAAGACGCATTGGATTCCATCTGGAGCAGAACATAGAGGAACCATAAGGACTGGAGAGCATCTCTGAAATTTTCAGGAGCCTCTTCAACAAGCCTTCTACAACTCGCGGCTATTTCAAGAGATTCCAATGTCCGGCTTTGATCCTCTGAGGCCAGCTGCTCTGCCAGATCCGCATAACGCCGGATAAAAACCTGAGCTGCAGAGAGTACAATGATTTCTGCCTCATAGAATTCACGCTGTTCTACTGTCAGTTCTGCGCTTTTGTCCTTCAGATAGGATTGGACTTCTTTTTTCAGACCGGCAGGACCGATTCTGAGCCATTTCTCTGTATCCGGACAGATATGCCCCTGGGGATGATCTTTCTGATTGATCTTTGCCACAAGTCCGATTGCGGAAATCTCATCTCCGTGGCGTGCCCGGATGATATCTTCAAGGGTCCTTCCTTTCCAGTAGGGAAGGATCTCTTCCCGGAAAGTGACAATATCTTCGGGTCTGACCCTAAACTTGTCCTGGGGTCTGGTTTCAAGACTTTCAATCTCATCATCGATCCAGGAGATTCCCGCTTCAGGTGAAACAACTCCTGCCCGGACTTCGGCGGTCCGGTTCCCGACAATGAGTTCTCCCGGATAGATCTTAATTCTTATTTCTTCCAGAGCTTTAGCCAGGGCATAGGCCCTGTTCATCCTTCTGGATTCTCCTTCATGTTCTTTGTAGGAGTCGGTAATGAGCTATGCCTGTTCAAGGGACAGAGAACGGTCTTCCTCGAGCATCTGTTTCTTCAAAGATTCAATGCGGCCAGACTGGGATAATTCTCTGATAAAGGAAATAGTTTCTTCTCTGTTCTTCATATAAGTCCTCTACTGTTCCATTGATTATTTGACTAATTTATCCACCGCGTAATAAACCGCACCGATGGCCTGAGCAAATTGGGCAACAGTAAATTGTTCATCCCCTTCCAGTTGCTTCATCAGGGGTGTATGGGCCAGGTCTGAATCGGCAATTTCAAATTCGATCTCGGGTACAATATTTCTGGCTCCTTTTTCCATTGACGTAAAACAGGCCTTTCTTTTAACCAGACGGCCGAACAATATCCGTTTTTTGGCTTTGGGCCTCAGCAGTTTTTCGGTTTCCACAAGAGCAACTCCCAGGGACTCTCCGATATCCTGCCATATTCTATGATTCACCTCATCATTCTCTCTCTCCAGCAGAGTCATCATATGCTCCAGAAAGGGTTTTCTCATATCAGGATTCTCCGAAGGAACAACAAAACGTCCTTTAGATTCACCCTCTACCTCAACCTGAATTTCCCGAACAAGTTCTTTCTCTAGAAGCTCTTCAAATAATTCGGGTCTCTCTTCTGGAAAATACTTCATGGCCAGACGAAAGACGCCGCTCTGACTGGCATATTTCTGGAGGGTTCCCGGTAGATCGGTATTAAAATTTTTCACACTCCGCAGATCATCTGCATGAAAATCTCTTTCGGGATAGCTGCCAAGATCAATGATACAGTTGTAAACTTCCAGGGGGATGTCCGGAATGGAACCGTCCTCCCTCACCCATCCTGTTCCCAACTCTGTGCCCAGAGTATGAGCGAAAAAGCCTCCCTGCAGAGATTCGGTCTCTCCGGATGCAGCCTGCTCAACAGCAGCGGTAAAAGCAGCCATAGGACCGTCATTGGTCATGCTGACTAACCCCTCTTTTTTACAGAACTCTTTCAGCTTATCATCAAGATGGGTCAGCTGCTTAAAGTCGGATTCATAGTCAATTTCCGGATTCAGGCGGATACCTCGGGTTTTATATACTTCACCGCCCACAATTTTATTGTTGACGACCACATCGGGAAAACACATACCGATTCCATCGAGCAAACCATCCTGTATACCGACATAGGACTCCATCTCATTACATGCTTTTTGAATCAGTTTAATATCTGTTTTTTCAGCCATAGCCTGATCCAGGAGTAACAGGATTTCTTCGGGTACTATGAATGACCCGGAATGCAGGGCATTCCACAGTGTGAAAAGACGGGTTAACAGGACAATGGGATCTACCAGTTCTCTCGACTCTTTGAATAAGGGCGGAAACCAGTCATATTCCTTCATACAAAGGATACGGCCCTGGCCGATCAAAGCCAACTTGATATCCGTGCCTCCCACATCAATCCCCAGAATGGTCTTTTCACCCAGACCGTTCACAGAGCGGGTGAAAACATGGTCTCCAAAACTGAGCTCCTCGGGGTAGTAGGAGATACTTTCCAATTCATTGATATCCTTCATCTGCATTGAAAAATGTAAATCATAATCCGGAGAAAGGGCATCCAGCATTCTGTCTATGACATTAATACAACGGCCATAGCCCTTTCTTTCATTCCTGCTCAGTTTCAGATCAAACCCTTCTATCAGTTCTGCAACAAGAGATCTGCAGGTCTCATTATTCTGATCAAAATAGAACTCCAGACTCTGCCCCCCCAGGGAGGATAAGGCATTATAGACTTCCGCCTTTAGATAATCGCAGCTCAGGACTTTCCAGTGTTCATCTCTCATGACAGAGGGAACAGTATAGGAAAAGCTTCGACAGGACTGACCATCCATAGACAGGAGTACCGCTTTTATTTCCAGCTTCTCTCCTTCATCCAGAGATTCAAAAGCACTGCGTACATCATTGATATAGGCGGGAGCGCCATTCCGAGCCGATTCAATTAAGTCAGAGACTTTATTCTGTTTCACAATAACCTCATATTTATTCATTGATCATGTCTAATCCGAGATCGGCCAGCATAGTCTGCCAGCTTTTCAGCTGGGCATCACTGAATGGTTTAGCCTCGCGGATAGAATCGTTCTTTTCATTTCTTATCTGGTACTTGCTCATGGCCAGAGAATTATAATTCAAAAGCTCATACTGAACCCGCCCTTCCAGAGAAAGAATAAAGGTTCCGATGGCTTTCAGGTTTTCATCACTGCCGCTGAAATGGGGTATCAGAGGAGTTCTGACCAGGATTTTTTTACCCGATGCAGATAAATATTTCAGGTTTTCCAATATTATTTTGTTGGAGCCCCCTGTGTATTCGAGGTGTTTTTCATCATCAAATATTTTCAGATCACATATAAATAAATCAGTATAAGGAATAAGTTTTTGTAGAACAGAACTGGGGCAGTACAAAGCGGATTCGATGGCTGTATGAACCCCTCTGGCTTTGCACTCCTTAAGAATCTCCAGGGCATATTGAAACTGGTAAACAGGATCCCCCCCCGAAAGGGTCACTCCTCCGCCGGACTCATCGTAAAAGCTTTTATCTTCAAGAAGTGCATTCACAGCATCCTCATGATCCATTTCCCTGCCGTCAAACAGAAGGGCCTGAGTGGGACAGATCTCCACACAGAGACCGCAGGAATCACAAAGCTCATGATTAATATTGATCCTGAACTGCTCGTCCTTTTCACTGATGCTGAGAGCCTCGACCGGGCAGGCCTGGACACAGAGAGAACAGTGCATACATTTATTGGGGAAATACCAGAGCTCCGGTTCCTTCTGGATTCCTTCGGGATTATGGCACCAGACACAGTTAAGAGGGCAACCCTTCAGAAAAAGAGTTGTCCGGATACCGGGTCCGTCATGAACAGAGAATTTCTTAATATCAAAAATATATCCCTTCAATTACTAATCCTAAAACAAGAGTCTTCTGGTTTAATTATTAGGGATTCCATAAGAGTTGTCGTTAGAGAGTATTGTCAGATAGTTTGGATTATTTTGTCATTTCCCGATCTATTTTAGGAGAGCGAATATAGATCTGTTTATACAATCTTGAAAAATAGTGATAGTCATCGATGCCCACCATAGCCGAGATTTCATGAAGAGTTCTTTCAGGGTAATTCTGTAAATACTCCCTGGCATGTCTCATCCTGACCTGATTCCAATACCTTGAAAGATTAATTCCCATCTGTTCTTTAAAAACCCGGCTCAGGTAAGATGATGAATAACCCAGTTCCCGGGCAATATCTCCCAGAACCAGGGAGGTCTCGCATCTCTGCTCTACAATGGCGACAACTTTCTGAATGATTTTCTGCCTTGTAGAAATATGCTTATTGATGGCCATTCTGTCGGTAAGGAAATTTCTATGGAGGTACACAAGAATAGAATGAAACAGACTCTGTACGGCGGTCTCCATTCCCTCTTCCTGCATAATCAATTCTGCAATCAGCAATCCGAAGAAGTGGGAAAGATTGTACTGGTCTTTCACAACATGTTTATTCATTTCTGCCAACTGACCGTACATCCTGGTTAAGGTCACATCAGATGAAACCGTAAAAGCCATATAATACATCCGGTAGGGATCAAAGGGATCTGCCAGGGACCTATGAATCTGGTGGGGATGTGTTAAAAAGATATGCCCGGGCTCCACCCGATATTCCCGGTCATGAATAAAAAAGCTGCCCCGGCCTTCAGTGATCAGGCAGATTTCAATGGTATCGTGTGAATGATTATCCTTAAAATAGTCGGGGCGGCAAATGAGATCTCCCAGAAGAATGATTTTGGAGTGGGAATCTTCATAGGGTTCTTCCCTGGAGAATACATAATAATTACTTTCTAGAGATCTCTCTTTCACCATAATGACCTTGTTTTGAAGTATAATTAGGTTAGTCAAAAAATGATAGAAAAAAGGGTCCCCAAAGAGATAGGAAATCAAGCTTGAAAATATGACTGGAACTTTTGCCCTCAGGATGATTTAATCCGGATGCTCTGCCCCCTACCCTCTTTAGTTGGTTTTTAGATTATTTCTATACTGAGAAGGGCTGCAGGAGAATGCTGTTCTAAAGAAACGGTTGAATCTTGAAACATCAGAAAAGCCGCAGTCTTCAGCAATTACCAGGATCTTATCATCACTGGTTCTGAGTTTATGCAGAGCCGCTGCCAACCGCTTCTGTTTTAAAAAGTCACCCGTACTCATCCCGGAATAGTCTTTGAACCGTCGGCAGAGATTCGCCGGCTTCAGCCCGCTCAAACGGCAAAGTGCATTAAGACTGACTGCTTCAGTATAATGCTTTTCCAGATAGATCCTGACAGCCTCCATCCTTGTCTTGTAGCTGTCCCATTGTTCATTTTTTACAATTGGCGCGGCTCTGCAAAGTTCTATAAGAAACAATCGAAGTATAGCCAGCGACGCCGCTTCATTACCCCATTCATCCGACTCCTGTTCCAGCAAAAGCATATTGAGGATAGATTTCATTTTTCCAATATCACTGACATTCAGATGAATAACGCCATTGAGACGATTTTCGAGACCCGGGTGAAGGGGAATGAGGTCATATAGTTTTTCCAGGATGGAATCAGGGAGTTCCGGTAGATTAAACCGCTCCGGATTTATATAAATATTCATTAATTCAACGGGTCCCTCAGGTGTTTTCAAGGAGTGAAATTGCCTGAAATTCAGTATTGTCAGCCCCCCGGCACATTCATCATAGGTTTGTCCGGCAGTGATATGCCTGAAAGTTCCATTGAACACATATAGTATTTCTATAAAATCATGGCTGTGGAAATCATGCTGGGCCTGTTCAAAATTTTTAAAATATTCCAGAGACAGACCTGCTTTCTCCAGACGTTCTTTGCTTGAGGCAGACACGGGTCTCTTTAAAGCCTGTAAAGATTCGCTATGCATTTAGTAAATATAGACCAAGATAATAATAGATCAAAGGCTTATTTTATTAGAAGGAGAAAAAAATGAATGCAAGAGAGCGCGTCCTGGCTATATTGAACAGAGAAAAGCCGGATCGTATTCCCGTGGACATCTGGTTGGTTCCCGAACTGGTGGAAAAATTCAAAAAACGGTTACATGT
>NZ_JAQIBL010000314.1 GCF_027859075.1 Oceanispirochaeta sp.
CTCTCACCCCGACATTTTTTTTCTCCTGACCAAATATGTCTTCAATAATATTTACAGCCATCACTTAGGATAATCCCTTGAGTGCTGAGAGGATTTGAACCTCCGGCCTCACCGTCCCGAACGGCGCGCGCTAGCCTCTGCGCTACAGCCCGAAATAAAGAAAGGAAATGCCCTTTCGCAAGGGCATTTCCATTTTTTTGCGGAAGCGACGGGCCTCGAACCCGCGATCTCCGGCTTGACAGGCCGGCGCGATAACCAACTTCGCTACGCCTCCGTTCAATGGCGTACTTTAACGATCTCAAGACTGATTGTCAACACCTGCAGGAAAGAAGGTTATGAATATAGTATTTTATTAAAAAAGTACTAGATATCAAAACACCATTATTACTGATACGATTCCTCTATCTACTAAGTTGACAGGTATACCCTTTCATGGTAATTTTTCGTTGCTTTCAATAATTAATATAGTTATAAGGACGACTTATGTCTCAAATGGAAAAAAAAGTTTCAACCATTTCAAATTCTGAGAAAGAAAGGAATGATAAATCCCGCAAACGTCAGAAAAAATTGATGACTGGAACGATCGTTATACTGGTTTTCACCATAATCAGTTTTGTATTAGTCCCTGCCATGGCCGGTTCAAGCAGAAATAGCGGCTCAATGGTTTTTGGAAAATATGGTGGGAAAATGATTAGCTTCAAGCAGGGAAATTATTTTTCTCAGCAGGTTGAATCAGTTAACAATATGTACAGAGACTCCATGGGTGGTACAGGAAACGTAGATTTCCTTCGACAGTTGATCTGGCGTTCTGCTTTCAATCAGACAGTTGTTCGTACCGCAATTCTTGAAGAGATGAATGTGTCCGGTATGAATGTGTCTTCCACACGCATCGACCGCGGGATCGTCGAGAGTGGTATGTTCAGCAGTAACAACCGTTTTGATGAAACTGCATATTTGAACACCACAGCGACCAGACTCAAGGAGATCAGAACCTCTCTTGCAGAGGATCTAACAGTACAAACCTATTATCTTGATACTATTTACAACCAGAAAAGGTCGTCCCAGATGATGGATTTCCTTCTGGATATGGGAAACCCTGAAAAAAACTTTGCCTACGCCAGCTTTCCCTACTCTTCTTTTCCCGAAGAGCAGATCAAAGCCTATGGAAATGAAAATGCCAAACTTTTTGAAGAAATATCCCTGAAAAGGATAACGATAAAATCGAAAGAAGACGAAGCAGCCACAATCCTGAAAAAACTGGAAGCAGGTGAACAGTCTTTTGAAGATCTAGCCAAGACCTATTCCAAAGATTCCTATGCTGAAGACGGCGGAACCATGGGATCTACCTTTAAATATACTCTTCTGTCTTTTCTGAATGAAGAACAGGCAAGTTCTGTCATGTCATTAGCCAGTGGAACACACAGCACCCTGATCAATTCGGATGGCAGCTGGTACATTTTTATGGCAGAAACGGCAGCAACCAGTCCTGATTTCAGTTCTGTTGCACTGATTTCAACCATCCGATCCTACATGGAAAGAGAAGAAGTCGGTATCATCGAAGATTTTCTGATGGGAAAGGCTGAAGAAATGGCCCTTCTTGCTCATACCAGCAATCTGAGTGAAGCCGCAGCCCAATTCGGATCTGAGAGTGGAGAAACAGGATTTATCGCTCCGGTTTATGGGAGTGTTCCTTTTATTGTCAACAGCCCCGGAAATAAAAAAGACAGCAGCCTCCTCAGTGCCGCCGCTTTCAGCGATGAGTTCTTTGAAAAAGTATTTGTCTTAAAAACACCCGGTGAAACTTCACAACCCATGGTTCTGGACAGAAGTGTCGTGGTTTTTTCACTTCTTGAAGAACAGAAAGGATTCAGCTATCCCGATGAATATAAGGATTACATCCGTACAGAACTGGGAAATGAGCTTTCTCAATACAAACAGAGCCAGCTGCAAAACATTTTCATGGCTTCTCCCAAGTTCAAAGATAATTTTACATCTACCTATAATCGGGTATTTACAGAATCCTGAGATCGAATATGGATGCAAGGGTCAGCCTGACACAGGCTTCTAATGGAGAAGACAATATACTGTGTCAGGGAAAATCCCTTTATTCCAGGTATGCTCCCTCAGCTTCTGCCCTGAAGGCAGCTTCAAAGGCGATCTTACAGGAAAACTGCATCTATATAATCCCATCCCCGCTTCTGGGGTATGGGATTTTTTCATTTATAAGCAGAATGCCCTCGACCTCCATAGTTATAGGCATAGAAACAGACCAGGATCTGATGGCCGTCACTGCGGGCCACCAGCAGGAAATACTGAAACAGGAAACCAGGTATCAATCTTATCGTATTGAAAGCTCAGGGCAGCTTTATGAGCTCTTCAGAAGGGTTCAAAAGGGTCATTACCGTCACTGTACTCTTCTGCCTCTTAACGGCGGCTATAGTCTGAATAAAATTAGATATGATGCCCTTTTTTCTACGGTTCAGCATTTTATGAAAAATTACTGGCAGAACAGACTGACCATGGCCCGGATGGGACCACTATGGATTAAGAATCTTATAGATAATTTTGGATTTCTGGGTCAAATGGATATTAAAGAATTCCATACTGAGAAACCAGTGCTTTTAACAGGTGCTGGAGAATCACTGGAAAAGACGATTCCCCTGATTAAGGAATACAGAGACTCCCTCTATCTTCTCTGCGTTGATACGGCCCTTCAGGCTCTCGTCCGAAATGACATTATCCCTGACGGTGTGGTCAATCTTGAAGCACAATTCTACAACCTGAAAGATTTTTACACTCTGCAAAACCGCAGTATTGATATTTTTTCTGATATAACAGCCTACCCTCCCACTTTGAGGCAAAAAGAGTGCAATCACTATATATTTTCCTCCTCTTTCGAAGAAACGGCACTTCACAAAAGACTCAGATCGGCAGAACTCCTTCCCAGTGAGATACCGCCTCTGGGCTCCGTAGGAGTAGCGGCACTCTATCTGGCAGGAGAAATTACAAATTCCAAGGTGTTTATAACCGGTCTGGATTTTTCCTATAGGGAAGGAAAGACACATGCCTGTGAGACACCTTTCCATGACTGGTGCCGTCTGAAAGAAGGGCGACTGAAGGGGGATGTCTGGTACTCCTTCTCCAAGAGCAGACCCTCTTATCCCTCCCTGGGAAAGGTGAAGGGATTTGTGACAAACAGTATATTGGAAAGCTATGGAAGACAATTGGAAGATCTGAGCACAACCATGGAGAACAGAGTCTTTGATTTGGCTGAAATGGGCTTAAAAATGTCCATTCCTTCCATCAATGGTGAAGAATTTAGATGCATGATAAAATCTGAGTACCGGGAGATCCACGGGGAAAATAGCTCGAATCAAGAGGATAAAAGGTCTAGACTTTCAAAATTCAGAGAATCCGAAAAGAAAAGGTTAAAAGATCTGATTTCTCTATGGGATGATATTATAAACAGGAATAAAAAAGAGGAAGAAATCCTTCCTCTCATTTTTGAATGTGATTATTTATACTTTCATTTTCCAGATAGAAATCAGCTGCCGAATACAGACCCGGCCTTCCTGTTCAGAGTGATCAGGGAAGCCAGAGACCTTCTCAGACGCCTTTCATAAATATCAATCAGTCATTATCGCTCGTCTTAAGAACAGCAAGAAATGCAGACTGGGGAAGCTCTACGTTTCCTACCATTTTCATCCTTTTCTTACCCTCTTTCTGTTTCTCTAAAAGCTTTCTCTTTCTGGAAATATCACCACCGTAACATTTTGAAGTGACGTCTTTCCTGAGAGCACTGATTGTTTCTCTGGAGATAACCGTATTACCGATGGCAGCCTGAATGGCAATCTTGAACTGTTGTCTTGTTATTTCCTGCTTCAGCTTTTTGCAGACAATGCGGCCTCTGTCATAGGCATTATCCTTGAATACAAGCTGTGACAGAGCATCAACCTTATCGCCATTAATGAGTATATCCAACTTTACCAGATTTGTTACTTTAAATCCGATGAACTCATAATCAAAAGAGGCATAACCCTTACTGATTGATTTCAATTTGTCATAAAAATCAAAGAGAACTTCCGCCAGGGGCATATCAAACTTTATTTCAACCCGTTTTTCATCCAGATAATTCAAGCTGGTCTGGATACCGCGTTTCCCCATACAAAGGGTCATTATCGATCCAAGAAAATCTGTTGGTGTAATGATAGCCGCCTGGATATATGGCTCCTCAGTCATCTCGATTATCCCGGGATCAGGATATTCAGCAGGATTATCAAGATAGTATACATCTCCTCCCTGACCTGTAATCCTGTAACGGACAGATGGAGAGGTCAGCACAATATTGAGGCCAAATTCTCTTTCGAGCCTTTCCTGAACAACTTCCAGATGAAGTAGTCCCAGAAATCCACAGCGGAATCCGAATCCTAATGCCGCAGAAGCATCTTTTTCATAAACGAGAGAAGCATCATTCAATCTCAATTTATCAATGGCTGATAAAAGCTCTTCATACTGATTTGTATCAACGGGATATATGGAAGAGAAAACAACAGGCTTCACCTCTCTGAACCCCGAGAGGGCCTCTGAACAGGGCTTACCATTGAGGGTAATCGTATCACCAACACGGATATCCGAAATATTCTTGATTCCGGCAATGATGTATCCTACCTGACCAGCCTTCAGGTCTTTTTGAGGAATGAGTCTCAGCTTGAAGGTTCCGACTTCTTCCACCTTATATTTGCTATTGTTCGACATGATAAGGATTTCATCCCCAGACTTGATGGTTCCTTCAAAAAGACGGATATGAATAACGACACCTCTATAGGCATCATAATGAGAGTCAAAGATAAGGCATTTCAAAGGATTTGCAGGAGATCCTCCCGGAGCAGGAATCCACTTGATCAGACCTTCAATTAGTTCATCAACATTCTTGCCAGTCTTGGCAGAAACGGGATAAATCATCTCACGTTCCAGCCCCAGATCATGTTCAATCTGAGCGGAAACGCGCTCGAGATCAGCACTGGGGAGGTCCATCTTATTCACAACGGGAACGATATCAAGATCATGATCAAGAGCCATATACATATTGGATAGAGTCTGAGCCTCGACACCCTGAGAGGCATCTACCAGCAGGAGGGCTCCTTCACAGGCAGAAATGGCTCTCGAAACTTCATAGGAGAAGTCCACATGCCCGGGAGTATCTACCAGATTGAGCTGATAAATATTGCCATCTTCAGAATTGAATTCAATGGTAACGGCCTGGGATTTGATAGTTATCCCCCGCTCTCTCTCAATATCCATTGAATCGAGCATCTGCTCCTTAAAGTCGCGGTCAGATACGGAATGACATTTTTGAAGAAAACGGTCAGCCAGAGTAGATTTACCGTGGTCTATATGAGCAATAATGCAAAAATTTCGGATTTTGTCCTGTTCGTATTTCATGTTAGAGAAATATATACGAAATTCATAGTTTCTTCAATCATCAGAAGAAGATAGCAGATTCCAATCCGGCTCCGAGTTGCACGGCACTCTCGAGATATCCAGCCTTGACTCCCTTGAATATGAACTGCATCAAAACAAAACCGTCTTTTTCATTAACCACCCATTTTTTCAGTATGATTACATCATTGCTGGAGATGCTGGCTTCGTCGGCACCACCACCTGTATATACTTTTTTAACGGTATACTGGGATTTGGATACCTGAGACAAAACCATTCCGAACATGGGTGGAATGAGATTTTCCCGTGTATCCACCTTGACAGCATCCTTGAAGGGTATATCTGGTCTTTCTGCCAGAGTCAGGGTGGATTTTTTAAGAGTATCTCCGGATTTCCATTCAAGATCAATCATCGTTCCAGGGACGACTCCCAGGAGAAGGTCCCGGACATCCTGATTCTTCTTTACACTGTGTCCATTGACAGACAGGATGCGGTCTCCCCGTTTCATCCCCAGTTTAGAAGCGGGAGAATCAGGCATAATGTATATGGCTTCCAAACCGTCAAAATTCTGGTAACCCCCGACCCCGATCCAGGAGTGGGTTAACGCTCCTCCCTCATAGAGTGAGGGAAGGAGATTTTTAACATATTCGCCGTCAATGGCAAAATTCACACCCTCAAAATCAGTGATGCCGGCAAAAACAATGCCGTTGACCTCTGAATCGCTATTCATGAGAGGACCGCCACTGTTTCCCGGATTAATGGGAACATCGATTTGAATAGATTCACCCATGGTCTGAAGAGGCCTGCCGACGGCAGAAACAGTTCCTGATGTAATCGTATTATTCAGACCCCCAGGAGATCCAATGGCAAAAATCTGCTCCCCCAGTTTGAACTGATCCGCCCCGGAGAAAGAAAACACATAGGGTGCTTCAATTTCAGTCTTTAAAAGGGCAATATCAAAGTGTCTGTCCCAGCCGATAACCCTGGCTGGAATTTTTTCGCCTCTCTCATCTGAGAGCTTGATAAAAAGACGGGAATAGCCCTTGTATTCCGGATTTACCTCGCTTTCAATAACATGATAGTTTGTCAGAATATAACCGTCTTTATCGATAAAAAAGCCACTTCCTATGCTGCGGTCGGGATACCCGACTCCGCGGTCAAGACGCAGACCTTTATCAACCCAAACAGTCCCAGTTCCCTTGAGGAGGTCTTCCATCCTCACAGGACGGGAAAGAAATTCCTCGGTTAATTCCTGAGTATCTATTCCTCTTTTGACTTGTTCTTTGACAACTATTGAAAGAGCTTTCTTGTTTTCACCTCGCAAAAACCGGTCTTCAAGATAATTCAGATCATCATCACTCAGATCATCAGGATTGACAAAACCAAGTGATATCATTCCAGCTGCCGCACCGGTATTTTCAAATTCCAGAAGATTTTTAATGTATTCAGTTCTTATCCGGGAAATTTCAAGAGTCGATTCGACAAGTTGAGTTTGTCCAAGAACAGAAAGTGAATTGACAAGAGACAGGGCTTTCCGGTAGTTCCGCTGATCTATTGAATCTTTCAATTGCAGATTCATATCCTCTAGAGCCTGATTTTCAAGCTGAAGAAAATCAAGTTCAACATCCTGTGGATTTCCATCATTCTTATAAAAATAAATCCACTGAAGTGCTTCAGTCGGTTTTTTTTCATCCAGTAGTGTCAGGATCTGTTCCTGAATTCTACTGTTTCTATCATAAGGTGAAAGATCTTCCAACTTGATCTTTTCTGTACTGACACATGAGGTCAAGGCAGTGATCATCATGAAAAGAAAGAGTAACAATATGCTGCCTATTTTATTCATTGCTTACCTGGTTTATTATCAAGAATTGTTTCGTCCCATGAGCCATCTTTTTTTTGTTCCAATAATGCATTATAAAATCCGTCTTTGGAAAAATCCCAAAGCTGATAGCGTTTTCTATTCCATAAGTCCTGAATCTCTTCCATACGACTCTCTTCACCTTCATATTCAAAGCCGACAAAGCGTCCCGATACATATTTTTCTTTAAGATCGAACTCCCCATCACCATCGATATCCCGGTAACCCTCAAAGGGCAACCAGTCTCTCAATAATACAATACGGTCAAATTGCCCGTCAAAATTGGAGTCTTCCCGGAATCGCCGGATCATCCCCGAGACCACAGTATAATCTCTGAAAGGACTGACTCTGGGAGTTGTTACAGAATCAATGAGTGAAAAACTATTTTTTAGAATCTCAGACTCGGGAAAATAATCCAGGGATAGATCCTCAGGATGCAGCAGAAGGGTCACATGCAAATTCTCAGAACTCTCGGTCAGGGAATGATCAAAACTTCCTGGTAAATATCGGTATTCTCTTAAATTTCTGTTTTCTCCGCGGAGGATTATCTTGTCAATGTAGGGATACTCATAATAATACAACTCATGGGTCATCGTGTAGGCATCCTGATAGATGATGGAGATGAGATGATCCGTTTCATCCCAGATCAATGTGGAATCAATGATTCCATCCTGGTCAGGATCCAGTTTCCATTCCACTTGATTTCCAGATTTTTCCATAAAAAAATCGGCAATCCCATCCCCTGTACTGTCTAATGCAATTTGACTGATATGATTCATCAAATGCCCCATATCCGGATTCATTTGAATATATTTCTGCAATGAGACCAGGGGCCAGATTCTCTGGCTGTCTGAAAAATCAGGAATAGATTCCGGATTAGAGGGGATATGAAACAGGAACTCCCGGAAATACCAGCTGTTCAAATCATTGTACTGTTCAAGATAGAGAGATGCCAGGGAAGCTGCATTTCTACACAAAGGAGAGAGGATTGTCTGTGCCATCAAGTCTGGATAGAGTATACCCTGGCGTTGGATGTATTCCGATAGAATTCCTGGATAATAGGAACCGTCAGACCAGGAGGATAAAAGAATAAGAAATCTTTGATCCTGGTAGCGGTCAACCCCTCCGGCTGCCAGTTCCATGGCCATGTCTTTGTTTCCCAGACGATAGGCAGCAAGAACGGTATAAAACTGGATATCAGGATCATCTTTCATCAAATCATTTATTGTGAAGAATCGGGATAAAAGGACCTCATCATTTCCTAAACGGAAATCAACTTCGAACAACCAACCCAGAATATTTTTAGTACTCACCTGTTCCGCTTGGAATCCGCAGGTATAAGCCTTCGAAAACCATTCTGCCGCTTCTGAATATCTTCCTGCCTTCCTGGCTTCAAGACCGCGAAAGCTCAAAAGGTCTGGATTCAGGTCATCATATTCCAATCCTCGGAGAGTCAGATCCGAGAATACTCTTCCCTTGTCATTGGAATAGGCATGCCAGGCATGGCGGGCGAATAAACGAGCCATGTCCTTGTCCTGATCCAGGGAAGACAGTGATACAAGAGTACCGAGGAAAAGAAGAATTGATGCAATTGTAAGTTTTTTCACTTTTTAATTACGCTTCATTTTTTGTGAATTCCGGACCGAGAAGTTTTCTGATCTGACGATCGTCAAGAGTTTCTTCCTCAAGCAGATTACGTGTGATTGTTTCAAGTTTATTTTTATTCTCCTGAATTACGGTTCGAGCCCGGCCAAGATTAACGTTCAGTATCCTTCTGACTTCACTGTCAATGAGGGAGGCTGTTTCATCTGAATAATCCTTATGTTGAGCAATCTCTTTCCCGATAAAAATCGGTTCATCATCATTTCCCAGTGCAATAGGTCCGATTTTGCTGCTCATACCCCACTCACACACCATTTTTTTTGCCAAAGCAGTTGCCTGATCAATATCATTCTTGGCTCCCGTGGTAGTCACATGATAAATAATTTCTTCAGCCACATAGCCACCGTAACATATACATATACGATCTTCAATCCACGACCGGCTTATAGAGAACTGATCCTGTTCCGGCAGAGAAAAAGTGACCCCCAGGGATCTCCCGCGGGGAATAATTGTCACCTTATGAACAGGATCAGCGAACTCCAGAAAATAATGCAGAAGTGTATGACCAGCTTCATGATAGGCCGTCATTTCCCGTTCATGGGCTGTCATGATTCTGGATTTTCTGGCCACTCCCATCATGACTTTATCCCGGGCTTCCTCAAAATCCTGATGTTCAACGACTTTGGACCCCCTGCGGGCGGCAAATAGAGCCGCTTCATTTACAAGATTGGCAAGATTGGCCCCGGAACTACCCGGTGTGGCCCTGGCAACAACCAATAAATCTACATCGGGAGAAAGACAAATCCGCCTGGCATGAATTTTAATGATGGATTCCCTTTCTTTCACGTCCGGCATGTCAACCACAACCTGACGGTCAAATCGTCCAGGACGAAGCAGAGCAGGATCAAGTACATCCGGACGATTTGTGGCAGCAATGATAATGACAGCAGATTCAGTATTAAAACCATCCATTTCTACAAGGAGCTGATTGAGAGTCTGCTCCCGCTCATCATGGCCCCCTCCGTAACCGGCACCTCTGGTTCGACCAACGGCATCAATTTCATCTATAAACAGTATACACGGTGCATTCTTGCGCCCCTGTTCAAACAAATCGCGGACACGACTGGCTCCAACTCCTACAAACATTTCCACAAAATCCGATCCTGACATATGAAAGAAGGGAACAGCGGCTTCTCCGGCCACGGCCTTGGCAAGCATTGTCTTCCCCGTACCGGGATTACCGACGAGGAGAACTCCCTTGGGAATTTTAGCTCCGATATTCGTAAATTTTTCTGGATGCTTGAGAAAATCAACAACTTCCATGAGTTCATATTTAGACTCTTCCAGACCGGCAACATCTTCAAAGGTAATACTATCTTTTCCCAGATCATAGCGTTTCGCCTTGCTCTTTCCGAAGCTGAAGGCCTTAGAACCGCCTCCCTGAAGACTCTTGAACATCCACCAGATAAAAAGAAAACTGACGACCCAGGGCAGCATCTGTAAAATGACAACAGCCGGGGAAACAGTCCTGCCTCCCCCTTTGATGCTGACCCCTTTATCGATAAGAAGGCCCATCAGATTCTCATCGTAATAGGGTATTGTTGTCTTAAAGGAAAGACCGCTTTTCTCTGAATCAGTGGTATTGACATATCGTCCGAGAATCTCACTCTGATCCAGAATCTGAACATCATAGATCATGCCATTATTTACATATTGAAGGAACTTGGAATAAGGGATTTCATTCAACTCGGTCTGATTAGAGAAAGAGATGTAAAACATGAAGAACAGAGTCAGAATGCCCAGAAATATCAGCGATGTTCTGTTATTATTAAAATTGAAATTAAAGTCTTCGTTGTTATTTTTATCATCCTGGGGCATACTCACCTCTAAATATAATTATAACACATAGATGATTAGTACAACCGCCATTTTCCAATTTTTTTTCGTATTTTGTCCCGGAATAAAGACTCTTTCCTCTAGAATTCAGAACCGATAGAACATTCTTTCCGTTGTTTAGAATGCTGAGGCATTCATTTTTATCCTTTGAATAATCTCCTGCCTCAGTCTGCGATCCGGGGGATCTGATAAGCAGAGAATCTACACCAGCGGGCAATGGGATGATGGGGTCACCCGGAAAAATGTCTCGATCAGCTCTGATTTCAAGGGAAAAATGTTCCGCCTGATAGGAATTATGAGGAGTCAAATAGAAGAAAAACCGTGTACATTCCTCTATTTTTTTTTCCTTTTCCAGAACTAGAGCCCCCTTCTTCCTAGAGAAAAGAATACCCCGACCTTTGAGGATGATTTTCTTTTTGACCCCCAGGTCTTCCAGGGGAGAAAAGAAGTTACGGGGAATCCTCTTGTCGGCATCCCCTGATCCGACCAGATGATTCATCCGCTTTATAACGACATTCCTTCTGCTCACAAAGGGAAGTTTCAAAAAATCTTCTTCTCTACAGACCCATGTCCGGTTGATATTTGACCAGGGACACAAATCCTCCAATAATAAATTATAATGATTTAAAACTGAAGAGGTTTCATCCCCCAGGCGCAGCAAGGAGGCCGGCCCATCTGGAAAGATCTCATGCAGACAATCCATCAAATCCAGTCTTATTTTATTTCTTAGATAATCTTTTTCAAAATTACTGCTGTCATGAATGACTGGAAG
>NZ_JAQIBL010000315.1 GCF_027859075.1 Oceanispirochaeta sp.
TGTTTATTTTTCTCTGAACTGGAGTCCTCTCGGTGTTTATGTATTCAGCTTTTTCAATAAGGATGGATTCATCATTTATCCTCTCATTGTTTTGTTGTTTTTTGCATTCAGAAAAAAATCATATAATGGCATTCCCTTGAGGGAACTGACTGCCTGGTTCTGTGGCTACTATTTTATGTTTGCATTGAGTGAATCCATTGTGATGCGTGGGGCAATGATTCCTTATGATGCCATACTCAATCCTTTATTGAGGCTTTTTCAACTGCTCCTTTTTTCAGTCCTTTTAGTGCGTTATTTGCACGAAACCAGACCGAATTTCAAATTATTTTACATTTTAACCTATTTTTTACTGCCCTGGATTTTGAATTTTTTACCAACTCTCAATTTACTGAACTATTCTTTTCTGTTTTATATCCTGTTTCTGTTGACCGGGGCTGCATCACTTTCTCTCTACTTGATGGAATCACGTGGAAACATCAGTTGAGAAGACCGGAACGGGAGTGAAATTACGCTTTTTTCTTCTTTTCACCCTTCTTTTTCTCTTTCTTTCTTGTCATCCTCAGCGTGTTCTTGTTCTATCAGATCCCATATTTGACCAGTTCGCTTCCCATGAGATTTCATTATATCCTCTTAGGAAAAGGCTTTTTTTTCTTATAAAGGGATTTATTCCTGAATTTATAGAGTATGCTTCAACAGAGAGTTACAAAGAACTAGTCCAGGAAAAACTGAACAGCCACCGTTACCAAGCCCTGGTAACCTCTTACATCAGCTACTATGGATTAGATCTTCCACAAGGAATGAGGGCTGTTTTAATTGGGGGATCCCGTGACATCAGGTATCCTGGCTTTTCACAGATCCTAAGTTCTGATCTGGATTCATTAACCGAGGTTGGTTCTTATCTATATGATCAATGGATAGAGCAGGGTAAATTACCCCTGATTCTATTTTGGGAAGACCCTGGAATCTATGCGGAGAGGCGAGAAACCCTGCTCTCTACCTGGAGTCAGGATGACAGGCATATCCTGACAGAGAACTGGATGGTCCTCAGTTCATCCAGTGGAGACAGAGAAAGCCGGCTTGATGAGTTTTTCAGGCGATTTGATTTTGATACACAGGCAGTACTCGTTCTTGCTGCTTGTCCCCCGGCGTTTCCTGAATTGCTGAATACTCTGCCCAGGCATGAGAATATTAGCTTGATCCTGACTATTCCGGATAATCCAGTACTCCCTTCGGGGACTGCCGGGATTATAACACCGGATTACAAAAATCTACTGAAAGGGAGTGTTCAGTCATTGATATATGATTCTCCGGGAGATATTAGAGAAATTGAAAATATCTTTATCAGGAAGTAAATGCTTATTTTATGGTGAATAATTTTATTTTACATGGGGAATAAAAACCAAAAAATGGTTTGACACGAAATCCCCTGAGAAATATAATTCAATTGTAATAAAAATAAATTTTTCTTTTATAATTAATAAGGAGTTTAGAATGAGACGTAGCTGCCTGTTGATTTCAGGCTTAATGGTGCTGTTGACTCTTAGTACAGGTTTCCTGTTCGCTGATGAGAAAACTCTCAAGCTGGAATCTATTGTTGTTGAAAGTTTTGATGGTCCAGGTGTTTCTACGTATGCTGACGGGTCTGCTATTAATTGGCAGGTGAAGGGAAGTAAATTCTCAACAGAAGGTTTTCCCCGGATGGCCTACGTCGCAAACGAATGGCCTGATGACCTTTTTGGACCAGATCCTGAAAATGCTGACGAGCTGCAGGTTGTTGGTGTGAATAGCAGATTTAATAGAATGGGGTATAACCAGATTGAACTGATTCCCGGTGTGGGAGAGGGAGATAATTGGGTTTCAAAACCACTGGACTTGCCGGGAAGAATTAAAACTGTTGACCTTTGGGTCTGGGGTTCCAATTTCAAATATAGCATTGAAATGCATTTCATTGATTTTCAAGGTTTAGCCTACAGATTGGATCTGATCCAGTCTGATTCTAAAAGAAATGCTGGAAGCATTAACTTTGTCGGTTGGAAGAATATGTATCTGGATATACCCAGTTACATCAGACAGTCTGTTGTTTACAAGCCGGAACACAAAGGTTTGAGAATGACTAAAATTGTGGTGTACACACATCCTACAGAAAAAGTAGACAATTTTTATGTCTACCTTGATAATATCAAGGTTCTGACAGACAAACATGAAAGTTTCTACGATGGTTTCGGATTGACTGCACCTGATAAGATTGCAGAAATCTGGGGAGGAGAATAATCAATGAAGAAAACTATTTTATTAACCATGATATTGACTCTTGCCCTCACAGGCATTGTCTTTGCCCAGAATGCGGGTGACCCAAATCCGGCTGAGATTGGAATCAGTTCTGCCCAGCAGAAGTTGAAAGAGATCTCTATTTCTAAGATGGAAGATGCAGGTTTCTGGTATGGAACTATGCCCGGGGATGAAGGTGTTATGCAGTTGCGGCGTTTTGATGCTTCTCCCATTGATAAAGAACCTATCGAGGGTGAAACAGAATCCGGGATTGATGAACCGGATGTATATGTCGTTGGTGCCAAAGTTTCTTTTTACAGAAGAAGTATGAGTACTTTTTCAATCCGTCCCATAAGACCTCTTCCTGTTGAAGGTATTGCTAAACCCATCTCAATCTGGGTTGCCGGTCGAAATACAAACCATGTTCTTCAGCTTGAAATCTCCGATCACTTCGGAAATAGGGCCTATATCAATATGGGTAAACTGAATTTTGTCGGCTGGAAAAAAGTTACTGTAGCTGTTCCTCCTTCCATTGTTCAGCGTGATTACCATTATTTAAATAACATGGGGATTACAATTGAGGGATTCAATATCCTTTGTGACCTGGATGAAACCTATGGAAACTACTATATCTACCTGGATGACCTGAGAGCGGTTTCAGACCTGTTCGCAGAAGAAAGCCGGGATGAAGATGATCTCATTGATGCCTGGTGATTTAAACTTTTTTTAAGATATATCAGGGCTGATTCATAGGATCAGCCCTTTTTTAGTTTAATTTCAGGAATGATTTCAGATTCATATCCACTCTTTGGATAAGCTCTTCAATTGAAACCTTCTTCTCTTCTGCAATAACCTCATAAGTGTAACCAATCAAACCTGGATGATTCTCCCGGCCTCTTTTAGGGTGTGGTGAAAGATAGGGAGCATCCGTTTCAACAAGGAGTCTGTCCAGAGGCACCAGATTGAGGGATTCTCTAATTTTACCTGCATTTTTAAAGGTAACATTTCCGGCATAAGAAATGTAAAACCCCTTTTCTAATGCTATTTCAGCCAGTTCAAAATCACCAGGGAAGCAATGAAGGACGCCGCGAGTCTTAAAATCCCTCTGTTTTATCCATTTTTTCATGGCATCTTCTGCATTTCTAATATGAAAAATTAAAGCCTTTCCCGACTCTTGAGACAGTTCATAATGAAGATTTAGGAGGGTAAACTGATCTTCTTCATTAGAATACTCTCTGAAAAAATCCAGACCGGTTTCCCCAATGGCCTTGACAAAAGGATGACTGACCTGTCTTTTCAATGTCTCCCTGAATCCATCGGGCCACTCAGAAGAGGGAATATTTGGATGTATTCCTGCTGCAAAGTAAAGATCTTCATAAGAATTCCGCCATCCCAGACGTTCTTCAAAATTGCTGAGACTGACTCCGGCATCCAGGACGATTCCGGCTTCATTGTCTTTAAGAATTTTAAAGACTTCCTTCAGATCCATCCCTTTGCGTTTCATTTCAAGAATATGGAAATGACTGTCAGTCATCATTTTTTGTATGTTGATATCCATTCCACCCCACCGTATATGATCTGCGGTTTATGAACCGCCGTAAAAAAAACCCTGCCGAAGCAGGGATTCAATAATTATCAAATGTTCGGACTAGGCCTTACCGGCAGATCCCAGAACATTTTCATTTTTACCCTTGTACATTTCTTTCAGAGCATCTCTGGCAGGACCAAGATATTTTCTGGGGTCAAACTCTTCGGGTTTATCAGCAAAAACTTTTCTGACAGCGGCGGTCATAACAATACGACCATCTGAGTCAATGTTAATTTTACATACAGCAGATTTTGTCGCTCTTCTCAGCTGCTCTTCGGGTATACCTACAGAATCTTTCATTTTTCCGCCATTGGCATTGATAATTGCAATCTCAGCTGCAGGAACAGAAGATGACCCGTGAAGAACGATGGGGAATCCGGGGATTCTTTTTTCAATTTCTTCAAGGATATCGAAACGCAGGGGAGGGGGAATAAGAACGCCGTCGGCATTTCTGGTACACTGAGCGGGAGTGAACTTATTGGCTCCGTGAGAAGTTCCGATAGAGATAGCCAGTGAATCTACATTGGTTTTCTTTACAAATTCTTCTACTTCTGCAGGTCTGGTGTATGTAGACTTTTCAGCCACTACATCATCTTCAACACCTGCAAGAACTCCGAGTTCTGCCTCAACAGATACATCGAACTTATGAGCATACTCTACTACTTTTTTAGTAAGAGCAACATTCTCTTCGAAAGAGTGATGTGAAGCGTCTATCATTACTGAAGAGAATCCATTGTCAATACAGTCTTTACACAGTTCAAAAGTATCACCATGATCCAGGTGCAGTGCAATAGGAATCTCATAACCGAGTTCCTTCGCATACTCTACAGCACCTTTTGCCATGTTTCTCAGAAGAGTTGCATTGGCATATTTACGGGCACCGGACGATACCTGCAAAATTACGGGTGATTTTGTTTCAACACAAGCCTGAATGATTGCCTGCATCTGCTCCATGTTGGTGAAGTTGTATGCGGGAATTGCGTATCCGCCGGCTACAGCTTTTTTAAACATTTCTCTTGTATTAGATAATCCAAGATCTTTATAACTAGTCATTATTTACTCCTTCGAAAGTAAAGGTCCATTTGTATGGGTAAAATATAGGCATCAGTAAAAATTCTGTCAAGGGAAGAGCCCAATAAATCCTTACTGTTTCAAAAAATGGGCCTTTTGGAATCATATTGAAACGCTGCCTATAATTCTGTTCAAAAATGATTGACCAAGCCTGTTCAGACATGTAATATAGCCATGGTGTTGCCGGTGTGGTGGAATTGGTAGACACCCGAGACTTAAAATCTCGTGGGCGCAAGCCCGTACCGGTTCAAGTCCGGTCACCGGCACAAACTTGAGAAGGCTAATTTGTTGTAATATAACAAATTAGCCTTTTTTGTTTTAGGGTTTGTATGCAAAAGTTTTGACAAACCGCTGTTCGTGTAGAAATTTTCTTATATGAAACAGCCTTACAGATTCTTGGATCGTAAAATAAGTCTTTATGTTATGTTTACTCATACACCCTACAATTGGATGCAATAATTGGGATGATGCCATTCGCTGGGCTGAATCAAATAGAGATGCGGCCGGACAGGTCAGGAAGGAAATTCCCACATTTAAACAGTTCTCTGATGGCTTCTTTGTCCCTGGTAATGAGTTTTGGATGAAGCGTCTCAAACGGAAAAAGAAGACCTATGCATCTGACTATTTCAATGCTCATCTGGGGAGACTTGATAACTATATCCTTGAAGAGTTCGGCGGTCGTCTTATCAGCAGTATTTCTACTGAAGATATTGATAACTGGTTCCTGGACCTGGTTTCAGTCCGGACAAAGAAAGAACTATCTGACAATGCCAAGAATAAGGTGCTCCATGCCTTTAGAATTGTCCTGGAGGAAGAAAGTACCGGGGTTATATAAAAGACAACGTAGCGGCCTCTGTAGAGGAAATCAGTGAGGAGAATCGGGAACGGCAGCACTTTGATGATGTGGAAATGGAGAAACTCTTTCCATCAGATAAGGAAGAGCTTCTACGTATCTGGCAAGGTCTTAAATGGACTGTTTTCTTTTTTATTATGAGAGATACAGGTTTTCGCCCCGGAGAAGTAGCAGGATTGACCAGGAGTGCATATTACAGCTCTGTGGGTGGTATTTATACAACAGGCTCAATTGATACTGTGACGGGGAAATATAAGGATTAAATTAAGACCAGTAAATCTGGGAAGTCATATAAATTGGGTCTCTTCGAGGATCTCACAGTTCAACTACTTGAGGAGTATCTGGAACAGACAGATACAAATATTGATAGTCTGATTTTTCCGGCTACTAATACAGAGGGTATTAAAGTTGAAACCTCTCTGAAACATTTTAAGCTATCTGCAAAAAGGGCAAAGGTTGATCTGAGAGATAGGACCCAGTACAGTCCGGAATATGACAAGATAGTCTTAGGCATA